>JAEXEM010000159.1 GCA_023401045.1 Actinomycetes bacterium | reverse complement strand
CGGCAACGTCGTGCGCAACCCCCGCCGGACGGCGAGCACCGCGGGCGCGCTCGTCATCGGCATGGCGCTCGTCGGTGCGGTGTCGGTGCTGGCGGCCACGGCGCAGGGGTCGCTCGCGTCGGTCGTCGAGAGCTCGACGAACGCCGACCTCGTGCTGCGCTCCGCGTCCGGTGCGGTGCCGGGCGGTGCCGTCGACGCCGTCCGCGCGCTGCCGGAGGTGGGCCGCGCCGACGCCATCGCCTACACCCCGGGCGCGACGTCACCGGCGCCCGGTCACGGCACCGAGGACGTCCCCGGGCTCGTCGTCGGCATCGGGCCGGGCGTGCTCGGCGGCACGCTGCTCGTCGACGTGCTCGACGGCTCCGTCGACGCGCTCGACGACACGCACGTGCTCGTCAACGAGCGGGCGGCCGGGAAGGGGTGGGCGGTGGGCGACGAGGTGACGATCTCGACCGCTGCGGGTGAGCGGACGGCGACCGTCGGCGGGGTCATCGACTCGCAGGTCATGCCGGGGTCGGTCGTCGTCACCCCGGACGTCCTCGACGAGCTCGCGCCGGGCCCGGCGCAGAGCATCGACACCGTGTTCGTCGACGCGGCCCCGGGGGTCGGTGCCGCGGCCCTGCGGTCGGCCGTCGCCGACGCCGTCGCGCCGTACGTCGTCGTGTCGGTGCAGACCCAGGACGAGTTCGTCGACCAGCTCTCCTCGCAGGTCGACCAGCTCCTCGTCATCCTCTACGCGCTGCTCGGGCTGTCCCTCGTCATCGCGGTGCTCGGCATCGTCAACACCCTCGCGCTGTCGGTCATCGAGCGGACGCAGGAGATCGGGCTGCTGCGGGCCGTCGGGCTGGGACGGCTGCAGCTCGCCGGGGTCGTGACCGTCGAGTCCGTGCTCACGGCGGTGTTCGGGACGGTCGTCGGGCTGGCCGTCGGGGTTGGGCTCGCCTCGGTGATGCCGCGGGTCTACGCGGACCAGGGGCTCGACCGGCTCGTCGTCCCGTGGGGCGGCCTGGGCGTCATGCTGCTGCTCGCGGTCCTCGTCGGGGTGCTCGCAGCGGTGTGGCCGGGGGTGCGCGCGGCGCGCATGCGGGTGCTCGACGCGGTCGCGACACCGGACTGAGAGCGGGCTCGGACCGCGCGCGTCAGGGCTTGTCCGGCGCCACCCCGCGCACCTCGCCGGCCGGGAACCGCCGGTGGGAGTCCGCGAGCTTCGCGCGGGCGGCCTCCCCGAGGTCGACGCCGAGGACGTCGGCGAGCCGCACGAGGTAGACGAGCACGTCGGCCATCTCCTCGGCGGCGCGCGCCCGGCGGTCCGGGGCGGCGAAGCGCTGCGCGGCGCTGTCGGCCGGCACCCACTGGAAGAGCTCGGCGAGCTCGCCGACCTCGCCGACGAGCGCGAGGACGAGCGACTTCGGGTCGTGGAACTGCTCCCAGTCCCGCTCCTGCGAGAACGTCCGCACCGCTGCCGTCAGCTCCGCGATCTCCGTCACGGACCCATCCTGCCCCGGGACCCTCGTCCTGTGGACCACGGCCTCTGCGGCCTACTCTGGCCGGGACGGAGCCACACTGCGTGGGAGGGTCCACATGGACCAGGCGACGACGCCCAGAGTCCGCACGGTCGCGCTGCTCGGCGCGTCGGGCGCGGGCAAGACGACGCTCACCGAGGCGCTGCTGCACCGGGCAGGTGCGGTCCCTCGGCCCGGACGGGTCGAGGACGGCACGACGGTGAGCGACCACGAGCCGGAGGAGATCGCCCGCGGCATCTCGCTGGGGATGGGCGTCGCCCCGTTCCGATGGCGGACCGACGACGGCGTCGAGTACGACGTCACCCTGCTCGACACCCCCGGCTACCTCGACTTCGTCGGTGCGGTCGACGCGGCGCTCAGCGCGGCCGACCTCGCGCTCGTCGTCGTCAGCGCGGTCGACGGCGTCCAGGCCGGGACCCACCTGGCGTGGCGAGCGGCGCGGGAGGCCGGGGTGCCGGTCGTCGTCGTCGTCACCAAGGAGGACAAGGCCCGCGCCGACTTCCACCGCGTCCTCGACGAGCTGCGCGCCGCGTTCGGCGACGTCGTCGTGCCGCTCGAGCTGCCGTTCGGCGACGAGTCCGCGTTCACCGGGCTCGCCGACGTCCTCAGCGAGCGCGGCTACGGGTACGGCACCGACGGCCGCCACCACGACGAGCCGCTGCCGTCCGGCGTGGCCGACGAGGAGCACCGCCTCCACGAGCAGGTGACCGAGGAGATCGTCTCCCACGACGACGAGCAGCTCGAGCGCTACCTGTCCGGGGAGGAGCCGACCTCCGGCGACCTCGGCCGCACGCTCGCGCAGGAGGTGTGCGCGGGGGAGGCCGTCCCGGTGCTCGTCGCGTCCGGGACGACGGGGGTCGGTGTCGACCGGGTCGCGGACCTCGTGTGCGCGCTGTGCCCCGACCCGGTCGCGCGGTCCCGCACGGTGCTCGCCGGCGACGTCGAGGTGCAGGTCGCGCCCGACCCCGACGGCCCGCCGCTCGTGCACGCGTTCCGCACCGTCGCCGACCCGTTCGTCGGGCAGGTGACGGTGCTGCGGGTGCTGTCCGGCCGGGTGCGTCCCGGTGACCGGCTCGTCAACACGACGACCCGCACCGAGGAGCGCGTGCCCGGGCTGTTCCGGCTGCGCGGCAAGGAGCACGAGCCAGTCGACGAGCTCGTCGCCGGGCAGGTCGGTGCCGTCGCCAAGCTCACCGCGACCCCCGCCGGGTCGCTGCTCGCCGCCAAGGGCACGCCCGGGGCGTCGATGACGGTGCCCCCGGTGCCGGCACGGCCCGGGGTGTACGCGCTCGTCCTCGACCCCGTCACGCAGTCCGACGACGACCGGCTCTCCGCGGCCCTCGCCCGCCTCGTCGCCGAGGACGCCACCCTCACCCTCGACCGCGCGGGTGAGCGGACCGTGCTGCGCGGGCTCGGCGACACGCACCTCACCGTCGCGCTCGAGCGCCTCGCCCGGGTCTTCGGGGTGCACGTGACGACCTCGCCGGTGCCGGTGGGGTACCGCGAGACCATCGCCCGGGCCGTCGAGGCCGAGGGCAAGGTGAAGAAGCAGTCCGGCGGGCACGGGCAGTACGCCGTCGTGCAGCTGCGGGTCTCGCCGCTGCCGCGCGGGGAGGGGCTGGAGTTCGTCGACTCCGTCGTCGGCGGCGCGATCCCGCGGTCCTACCTGCCGGCGGTCGAGCGCGGCGTGCGCGAGGCGATGGCGGCCGGCGGGCCGCACGGGTTCCCCGTCGTCGACCTGCGTGTCGAGGTGTACGACGGCAAGGCGCACTCCGTCGACTCCTCCGACATGGCGTTCCGCACCGCGGCGGCCGCGGGTGTCAAGGAGGCGCTGAGCGCCGCCGGGACGGTCGTCCTCGAACCGGTCTGCCGGGTCCGCATCACCGTGCCGACGTCGGCGCAGGGCGACGTCATGAGCGACCTGTCCGCACGCCGGGGCCGCATCACCGACACCGTGTCGCTCGACGGCGGCGAGGTCGTCGTCGAGGCGACCGTGCCCGAGGCCGAGCTCGGGCGCTACGTGCTCGACCTGCGCTCGCTCACCGGCGGCCGCGCCGCCCTCGCGGTCGAGCCGGAGCACTACGCGCCCGTCCCGGAGCACCTCGTCCCCGCCTGACGGGCCGACGTACGACGGCCCGGGCGTGCTGCCCGGGCCGTCGTGCCGTACGTGGGTCGGGCGTCAGCCCGCGGCGAGGACGTCGACGACGAAGACGAGCGTCGAGTTCGCGGGGATCGTGCCCGTCTCCTGGTCGCCGTAGCCCTTGTCCGGGGGGATGACGAGCATGACCTGGCTGCCGACCTTCTGGCCGACGAGGCCCTCGTTCCAGCCGGCGATGACCTGGGCCTGACCGACGTTCTCGACGTCGAACGGCGCACCGTTCTTCCAGGAGCTGTCGAAGAGCGTGCCGTCGTCCCAGAGCCAGCCGGCGTACTGGACGGTCACGGTCTGACCGGCCTGCACCTCCGGGCCGGCGCCCTCGATGAGCGGCTGGACGACGAGCTCGGTGGGGGCGTCGCCCTCGACCGTCTCGATCGACGGCTCACCGTTCTCGGCGAGCGTGACGGTCGGCAGACCCTCCTTCGGCTCGACCGCGGTGCCCGTGGCGCGGCCGTCCTTGCGGGAGACGATCTCGCCGACGGCGACGTTCGAGCCGCCCTCGGCGGCCGGCAGGGCGAACGCGAAGCGCGTGCCGACCTTGCCGCCGATGACGATGTCGGCGAGCTGCGAGACGAGCGAGCGCGAGGCCGAGAGCGTCTCCGGCGCACCCGTCTCCCAGCTCGACGAGAGCTTCGCGCCGTCGGCGCCGTTGAGCCACACCGAGTGCAGCTCGACGAGGTCGCCCTCGCCGATCTCCTCACCGGTGCCCTCGTCGACGACGCGCGCGACCGCGGCGGACACCGTGAACGGCGTGGAGGGGAGCGTCACCGTCGGCTCGGCGCCCCCGGCGCCGTCGACGACGACGCCCTCGCGCGCA
>JAEXEM010000125.1 GCA_023401045.1 Actinomycetes bacterium | reverse complement strand
CTCGGGCACGTCGAGGACGCCGCCCGGGACGCCGTCCACGAGCTGCACGGCATCCTCGGGATGCTCCGCGCGGGCGAGACCGAGGGCGCCGCGGCCGGGCGCCCCGAGGAGGCGGTCGCGTCGCTCGGCGTCGACCGCCTGCCCGAGCTCGTCGAGGGCGCCCGCCGCGGAGGGCTCGCGGTCACGTACGAGCAGGTGGGCGAGCCGCGGCGGATCCCGCCGATCGCCTCGCTCAACCTCTACCGCATCGCCCAGGAGGCGCTGACGAACACGAGCAAGCACGCGGGCCCCGGGGCCCGCGCGGACGTGCGGCTGCGCTGGCTGCCGCAGGAGGTCGAGCTCGAGGTCTCGGACGACGGCGGCATCGGCCGCCGGGCCCGGTCCGCGCCCTCGAACGGGATGGGGCTGGTGGGGATGAACGAGCGCGTGGGTGCCGACGGCGGCACCCTCGAGGCGGCGCACCGCCGGTCCGGCGGCTTCGTCGTGCGGGTGCGGCTGCCGCTGCCTGCCGCGGTGGAGGTGGCGTCGTGACGCCCGTGCGGGTCGTCCTCGTCGACGACCAGGCCCTGCTGCGCGCGGGCATCGGGACGATCCTCCAGGCCGACCCGCGCATCGAGGTCGTCGGGGAGGCCGGCGACGGCGCCGAGGCGGTCGCGGTCGTCCGCGCGCAGCGCCCGGACGTCGTCTGCATGGACGTCCAGATGCCCGACATGGACGGGCTCGAGGCGACCCGGCGGATCGTCGCCGACCCGGACCTGCACGCGGCGGTCGTCATGCTGACGACGTTCAACCGCGAGGACTACCTCGTCGACGCGCTCAGTGCGGGCGCCGTGGGCTACCTGCTCAAGACCTCCCGCCCCGAGCAGCTCACCGACGCGGTGCTGCGCGCCGCGGCGGGCGAGGGCCTGCTCGCCCCGGAGGTCACCCGCGCGGTCATCGCCCGGGCGGTCGAGGACCGTCGCACGCCGCGCACCGGCGGGCCCGTCGTGCCCCTCACCGACCGTGAGGAGGAGGTGCTCGCGCTCGTCGCGCGCGGCCTCAACAACGACGAGAT
Organism: Actinomycetes bacterium; assembly: GCA_023401045.1. GTDB lineage: Bacteria > Actinomycetota > Actinomycetes > Actinomycetales > Cellulomonadaceae > Cellulomonas. The sequence continues at coordinate 5,539 of JAEXEM010000125.1, read as the reverse complement.
CGCCGCCGAGCTCGTCGTCAGCCGCGCGACCGTGAAGACGCACGTCTCGAACCTGCTCGCCAAGCTGGGCGTGCGCGACCGGGTGCAGGCCGTCGTCTGGGCGCACGAGCACGGTCTGGCCCGCTGACCTGCTCACGTCTCCGTCCCGGGACGGAGACGTGAGATCGGCCGACGGCCCGATCCGCCCGTCGCCGCGTCCGTCTAGCGTCGTCACCACGCTCCGGGACGGCCCGGTGCGTGGCGATGAGGAGGTGGACGATGCTCGAGCTGGACGGTGTCAGCCGGTCCTTCGGCGACCGGCTCGTGCTCGACGACGTGGGCTTCACGGTGGGCGAGGGGCGCCTGACGGGGTTCGTCGGCGGCAACGGGGCCGGGAAGACGACGACGATGCGGATCATCCTCGGGGTGCTCGCACCGCACGCCGGCCGGGTGACCTTCGCCGGGCGCCCGGTCGACGGCACGGTGCGGTCGCGGTTCGGCTACATGCCCGAGGAGCGCGGGCTCTACCCGAAGATGCGCCTCGCCGAGCACCTCACCTACCTCGCGCGGCTCCACGGGTTCGACAAGCAGGGCGCGAGCGAGCGCGCCGACGCGCTCCTCGAGCGCCTCGGGCTCGGCCCGCGCGCGAACGACCCGGTGGAGAACCTCTCGCTCGGCAACCAGCAGCGCGCCCAGGTCGCCGCCGCGCTCGTCCACGACCCCGAGGTGCTCGTCCTCGACGAGCCCTTCTCGGGCCTCGACCCCATGGCGGTCGACGTCGTCCAGGGCGTGCTCGCGGAGCGGGCCGCGCAGGGCGTGCCGGTGCTCTTCTCCTCGCACCAGCTCGACGTCGTCGAGCGGCTGTGCGACGACCTCGTCATCATCGCCGGGGGCCGGGTGCGGGCGTCCGGTACCCGCGAGGAGCTGCGCCGCCGGCACGGCGTGCTGCGGCACGAGATCGTCACGGACGGCGACATGGGCTGGCTGCGGGACGTCCCCGGGGTGCGCGTCGACGAGCTCGCGGCGGGGTCCGCGGTCTTCGAGGCCGCCGCCGACGACGTCGCGCAGCACGTGCTGCGCACCGCGCTGGGCGCCGGCCCGGTGCACGCCTTCACCCCGCTGCGACCGTCGCTGGCGGAGATCTTCCGGGACGTCGTCACCGACGAGCCCGCGCCGCAGGAGGTGGCCGCATGAGCACGACGACCCGCCCCGCCGCACCGGCGCCGCTGTCGACCTCCCGCGCGACGCTGCTCGTCGCCGAGCGTGAGATCCTCGCGCAGGTCCGCTCGAAGTCGTTCGTCATCTCGACGGCCGTGCTCCTCCTCGGGATCCTCGCGGCCATCGTCGTCAGCTCGCTCATGTCCGACCGGACCCCGGACGACGTCCGCGTCGCGGTCGTGCAGTCCGTCGCCGGTCAGGTCCCGGCCACCGAGGGCGTCGCCGTCGAGTCCGTCGCCGACCGTGGTGCCGCCGAGACGGCGGTGCGCGACGGCGACGTCGCGGCGGCCGTCGTGCCGGGCGACGGCCCCGGCGGCATCGAGGTCGTCGCGATGGACTCCGCGCCGCAGACGCTGCTCGACGCGCTGACCGTGCGTCCCGAGGTCGAGCTGCTCGACCCCGCGGCTGCCGACGGTGCGGTCCGCTACCTCGTGACCTTCGCGTTCGGCCTCGTCTTCATGATGTCCGTCATCGGGTCGGGCTCGATGATCGCGCAGAACACCGTCACGGAGAAGCAGACCCGCACGGTGGAGATCCTCCTGTCGGCCGTGCCCGCGCGCGCCCTGCTCGGCGGGAAGATCCTCGGCAACTCTGCGCTCGCGCTGGCGCAGACGGCCGCGATCGCCGCGGTCGCGGTGCTCGGGCTCGTCATCACGGGGCAGGACGACCTGCTCGCGCTCGTCGGTGCCCCGGTCGTGTGGTTCGTCGTCTTCTTCGCGATCGGGTTCGTCCTGCTCGCCGGGGTGTTCGCGGCGAGCGCCTCGCTCGTCTCGCGCGTCGAGGACACCGGGACGGTCCTCCAGCCGGTCATGTGGCTGACGATGATCCCGTACTTCCTCGTCGTCTTCTTCAACGACAACGACCTCGTCCTCACTGTGATGTCGTACGTGCCGTTCAGCGCCCCGGTCGGGATGCCGGTGCGGCTCTTCCTCGGGGAGGCCGCGTGGTGGGAGCCGCTCGTGTCCCTCGTGGTCCTCGTGGCCTCGACGGTCGTCGTCACGGCGCTCGCGGCGAAGGTGTACGAGCGGTCGGTGCTCCGCACGGGCGGTCGCGTGCGGGTCCGTGAGGCGCTCGCCGCGGACGCGCTCGACTGAGCCGCGGCTCGCACCGGACGGCGCCGGCGCACCCCTCGCGGGTGCGTCGGCGTCGTCGTCCCGGGGGTTGACACGGTGTCGGAGAGGGCGAATAGTTAAGGCATCGCCTAAGTATTGCACCGGCCCCGACCGGCCCGAGACGCAGGAGGCACCATGACGAGCACGACGACCCCGCGCACCGCCGTCCACGCGACGTTCGTCGTCGAGCGCGAGCTCGACGCACCGGTGGCCCGCGTCTGGCAGGCGTTCGCCGACCCGGTGCAGAAGCACGAGTGGTTCGGCACGAGCGACGACTGGACGACCCTCGAGGACAGCGACGACTTCCGCGTCGGCGGCACGGCCGTGAGCGAGGGCGACTTCCACGACGGCCCGGTGAGCCGCTACGTCGCGACGTACACCGACATCGTCGAGCACGAGCGCATCGTCCTCACCTACGACATGTGGCTCGACGGGCGGCACGTCTCCACCTCGCTCGGCACGTACGAGCTCGCTCCCGCCGCCGGGGACCGCACCGCGCTGCGCTACACCGAGCAGGGCGTCCACCTCGACGGCATCGACGACCCGGCCGGCCGCGAGGAGGGGACGCGCGGCATCTTCGACACCCTGGCCCGGTACCTGGCACGCTAGTCGGGCGATGTCCCATCTCCTCGGCGCCGACCGCGTCTCCCTCACCCTCGGTACCCGTACCCTCCTCGACGGCGTCAGCCTCGGCGTCGACGACGGCCAGCGCATCGGCGTCGTCGGGCCCAACGGCGCCGGCAAGTCGACGCTGCTGCGCGTCCTCGCCGGCCGCCAGGAGCCCGACGACGGGCGCGTCACGCGCGCCGGCGGCACCCGGGTCGCCCTCCTCGACCAGCGTGACGACCTCGGCCCGGGCACCGTCCTCGACGCCGTCCACGGCAGCGCCGACGCCCACGAGTGGGCCTCCGACGCCGGCATCCGTGCGGTGCACGCCGGGCTGCTCGCCGACGTCGAGCTCGACGCGCCCCTCGCGAGCCTGTCCGGCGGGCAGCGCCGCCGGGTCGCGCTCGCGGCCCTGCTCGTGCGCGACGACGAGGTGCTCGTCCTCGACGAGCCGACCAACCACCTCGACGTCGAGGGCGTCGCGTGGCTCGCGCGGTACCTCACCGAGCGCTACGCGCGCGGCAGCGGCGCGCTCGTCGTCGTCACCCACGACCGCTGGTTCCTCGACGCGGTGTGCACCCGCACGTGGGAGGTGCACGACGGCGTCGTCGACCAGTACGACGGCGGCTACGCGGCCTACGTCCTCGCGCGCGCCGAGCGCGCCCAGCAGGCCGCGACCACCGAGGCCAAGCGGCAGAACCTGCTGCGCAAGGAGCTCGCCTGGCTGCGCCGCGGTGCCCCGGCCCGCACGTCCAAGCCGAAGTTCCGGATCGACGCCGCGACCGCGCTCATCGCCGACGAGCCACCGCCGCGCGACTCGCTCGCCCTGGCTCGCACCGCGACGAGCCGGCTCGGCAAGGACGTCCTCGACCTCGAGGACGTGACGTACGCGCTGCCCGACGGGCGTGTGCTCCTCGACGACGTCACCTGGCGCCTCGGCCCGGGGGACCGGTTCGGTGTCGTCGGCGTCAACGGCGCCGGGAAGACGACGCTGCTGCGGCTGCTCGCCGGGCGTGCGGCCCCCACCGCGGGGCGGGTGAAGCGGGGGAAGACGGTCCAGGTGGCCGAGCTGCGCCAGGACGTCGAGGACCTCGACGAGGTCGCCGACCTGCGCGTCGTCGAAGCCGTCGAGCGCGAGCGACGCAGCGTCGTCGTCGGCGGCAAGGAGCTGACCGCGAGCCAGCTCGTCGAGCGGCTCGGGTTCACGCGCGAGCGTGCGCGGACCCCGGTGCGCGACCTGTCCGGCGGGGAGCGGCGGCGCCTGCAGCTCCTGCGCCTGCTCGTCGCGGAGCCCAACGTCCTCCTGCTCGACGAGCCGACGAACGACCTCGACACCGACACCCTCGCCGCGGTCGAGGACCTGCTCGACGGCTGGCCCGGCACCCTCGTCGTCGTCTCGCACGACCGGTACCTCCTCGAGCGGGTGTGCGACCGGCAGGTCGCGCTGCTCGGGGACGGGCGGGTGCGGGACCTGCCCGGCGGCGTCGAGGAGTACCTCGAGCTGCGGGAGCGGGCGCTCGCGGAGCGCCCGTCCGGTGGCGCACCGGCCCCCGCGACGGCCGACGCGGCTGCGCCGGCCGCCCCCGTGGCCTCCGCGGCCGAGGTGCGCACGGCGCGCAAGGAGGTGCAGCGCATCGAGCGTCGCCTCGAGCGGATCGCCGCCCTCGAGGCCGACCTCCACACCCGTATGGCCGAGCAGTCGACCGACCACACGGCCGTCCTCGCGCTCGACACCGAGCTGCGGGCTCTCGCCGCCGAGCGCGAGGAGCTCGAGGCGGCGTGGCTCGAGGCCGCGGAGATCGCGGGCTGACATGGCCGGCACGGGGGGCACCGGCGAGGAGGGTCGGCCGCTGGTCGCGCGGGTGACCACCCCCGAGCCGTCCGAGGAGGCCCGGCTCGACCGGCTGTTCCACGCGCTGTCCGACCCGACGCGGCGTGCGATCGTCGAGCGGCTGGCCCGTGGGCCGGCGTCGGTGACGACCGTGGCCGAGCCGTTCACCATGTCCCTGCCGGCGGTCGTCCAGCACCTCGCCGTCCTCGAGCGCGCGGGCGTCGTCGTCTCGGAGAAGACCGGCCGGGTGCGCACGTACCGCCTCGCCGCCGATGGCACGGCGGGCGCCCGGGCGTGGCTCGACCGTCACCGGCTGCCGGCCGAGCGGGCGCTCGACCGGCTGGAGCGGCACGTGCGGGAGGACTGAGCGCCGGGCGCGGCCCTCACGTCGCAGGTGCGTCCTCACGTCGCAGCCGCCCGGCCGCGACGGTGAGCGTGACGACCATGAGGGTGAGCAGCCCTGTGACGACGAGCAGCGGCCCGGTCCACGAGCCCGTCGCCGAGCGCAGCGCCCCGAGGGCGCTCGGCGTGACCGCCGCGACGAGGTACCCGACGGTCTGCACGGCGGCTGACAGCCGTCGCACGCCCGGTGCCGAGCCCGCGACGGCGGTGACGACCGAGAAGATGAGGACGAAGTTCGCCGCCTGCGCCAGCCCGGCGAGCGACGCCCACAGCGACCACCCGCCCGGGGCGAGCAGCAGCCCGAGCGGCAGCGACAGCCAGCACGCCGCCACGACGAGGGTGACGACGCGCGGCGGGACCCGGCGGGCGAGCGCGAGGGGCAGGACGAGGC
>JAEXEM010000114.1 GCA_023401045.1 Actinomycetes bacterium | reverse complement strand
GCGTCGTCGAGCGCGACGGCCTGCTCGACCACGTCGCCGGCCTGGGGGAGCGGCTGCGCGAGCGGCTGCGCGCCACGGCCAGCCCGCTCGTCGCCGAGGTCCGCGGGGAGGGGCTGCTCGTCGCCGTCGAGCTGACGGCACCGGTCGCCGCGCAGGTCGTCACCCGCGCGCTCGACGCGGGGATCGTCGTCAACGCCTGCACGCCGACGACGCTGCGCCTCGCGCCGCCGTTCGTCCTCACCGACGAGCAGGTCCAGCCCTTCGTCGACCTCGTCGCCGCCCTGCCGGCCGACCTCGCCCCCGAGGAGACCGCATGACCCGCCACTTCCTGCGAGACGACGACCTCTCGCCCCGCGAGCAGGCCGAGGTGCTCGAGCTCGCGCTCGCGTTCCGTGACGACCGGTTCATCCGCACCCCGCTGGCCGGGCCGCGCGCGGTCGCCGTCATCTTCGACAAGCCGACCCTGCGCACCCAGGTGAGCTTCCTCACCGGCATCGCCGAGCTCGGCGGCTTCCCGCTCCCGGTCGACGGCGGGCTCGCCCGCATCGGCGTCCGGGAGTCGATCGCCGACACCGCGCGGGTGCTCGGGCGGCAGGTCGCGGCCGTCGTGTGGCGCACGCACGCGCAGTCCCGCATCGAGGAGATGGCCGAGCTCGCCGGCGTGCCCGTCGTCAACGCCCTCACCGACGAGTTCCACCCCTGCCAGGTGCTCGCCGACCTCACGACGGTCGCCCAGCACCGCGGCGGCGTCGCGTCGCTCGCGGGCACGACGCTCGCCTACGTCGGCGACGGCGCCAACAACATGGCGCACTCCTACCTCCTCGGAGGGGTCACCGCCGGTCTGCACGTGCGCGTCGGCACCCCGCCCGAGGCGGTCCCGGACCCGAAGGTCGTCGCCCGGGCCGAGGAGGTCGCCGCCGGCACGGGGGGCTCGGTGACCGTCACCCACGACCTCGCGACCGCGCTGACGGGCGCGGACGTCGTCGCGACGGACACGTGGACGTCGATGGGCCAGGAGGACGAGGCGGCGGTCCGCGAGGAGCTGTTCGTCCCCTACCGGCTCGACGCGGCCGGGCTCGCGCTCGCCGCCCCCGACGCGCTCGTCCTGCACTGCCTGCCGGCGTACCGCGGCAAGGAGGTCACCGCCGAGGTGCTCGACGGCCCGCAGTCGGTCGTGTGGGACGAGGCGGAGAACCGGCTGCACGCGCAGAAGGCGCTCCTCACGTTCCTCCTGGAGGCGTCGTGACGAGCCCGACGATCGCGCCGACGAAGGCGGCCCGGCACGCGCTCATCGTGTCGCTCCTGCAGCGCGGCACGGTCCACTCGCAGGGGGAGCTCGCGGGCCTGCTCGCGGACGAGGGCGTCAACGTCACGCAGGCGACGCTCAGCCGCGACCTCGTCGAGCTGCACGCCGTGAAGATCCGCACGCCCACCGGTGCGCTGGCCTACGCGGTGCCGGCCGAGGGCGGGGACCGCACGCCGACGATGTCGGACCCCGAGCACCTCGCGTCCCGCCTCGCGCGGCGCTGCGCCGAGCTGCTCGTCACGGCGGAGGCGTCGGGCAACCTCGTCGTGCTGCGCACACCGCCCGGGGCGGCGCAGTTCCTCGCCTCGGCCATCGACCACTCGGTGCTGCCGAGCGTCCTCGGCACGATCGCCGGGGACGACACCGTGCTCGTCGTGGCCCGTGACGCCGACGGCGGCGACCAGCTCGCGGCCCGCTTCCTCGCGCTCGCATCCGAGGGCTGAGCAGGGTTATGAATACCTCCGCGTGAGGCTGTATGTTCATGCATGCAGACCTCGAGAAGGAGAGAACCTGACATGACCGAACGCGTCGTCCTCGCGTACTCCGGCGGCCTCGACACCTCGGTGGCCATCGGCTGGATCGCGGAGGCCACCGGTGCCGAGGTGATCGCCGTCGCCGTCGACGTCGGCCAGGGCGGGGAGGACCTCGAGGTCATCCGCCGCCGTGCGCTCGACTGCGGCGCCGTCGAGGCCTACGTCGCCGACGCGCGCGACGAGTTCGCCACCGAGTACTGCATGCCGGCGCTCAAGGCCAACGGGCTCTACCTCGACAAGTACCCGCTGGTGTCGGCGCTCTCGCGCCCGGTCATCGTCAAGCACCTCGTGCGCGCCGCCCGCCAGTTCGGGGCGACGACGGTCGCGCACGGCTGCACCGGCAAGGGCAACGACCAGGTGCGCTTCGAGGTCGGCATCACCTCGCTCGCGCCGGACCTCAAGTGCCTCGCCCCGGTCCGCGACCTCGCGCTCACCCGTGACAAGGCGATCGATTACGCCGAGAAGCACTCGCTGCCCATCGCGACGACGAAGCACAACCCGTTCTCCATCGACCAGAACGTCTGGGGCCGGGCCGTCGAGACCGGCTTCCTCGAGGACATCTGGAACGCCCCGACGAAGGACGTCTACACCTACACCGACGACCCGACGTTCCCGCCGGTCGCCGACGAGGTCGTCATCACGTTCGACCAGGGTGTCCCGGTCGCGCTCGACGGGGTGCCCGTCACGCCGCTGCAGGCCATCCAGGAGATGAACCGCCGCGCGGGTGCCCAGGGCGTCGGCCGGATCGACATCGTCGAGGACCGCCTCGTCGGCATCAAGTCCCGCGAGGTCTACGAGGCCCCGGGCGCGATCGCGCTCATCGCCGCGCACCAGGAGCTCGAGAACGTCACCGTCGAGCGCGAGCAGGCCCGCTTCAAGCGCGGCGTCGAGCAGCGCTGGACCGAGCTCGTCTACGACGGCCAGTGGTTCTCGCCACTCAAGCGCTCGCTCGACGTCTTCGTCGACGACACCCAGCGCTACGTCTCCGGCGAGGTGCGCCTCGTGCTGCACGGCGGCCGCGCGACCGTCACGGGCCGCCGCTCGGAGTCGAGCCTCTACGACTTCAACCTCGCGACCTACGACACCGGCGACACGTTCGACCAGTCGGCCGCGCGCGGGTTCATCGAGATCTACGGCCTCAGCTCCAAGCTCGCCGCCGCCCGCGACGTGAAGTTCGGCAACGCCCCCGACCTGGGCGCGCAGGGGGGTATCGAGGCGTGACCGAGCAGCCCGGCCCGCTCGCGCTGTGGGGCGGACGCTTCGCGCCCGGCCCCGCGGCCGCCCTCGCCGACCTGTCCCGCTCGACGCACTTCGACTGGCGTCTCGCCGACGACGACATCACCGGCTCGGTGGCGCACGCGCACGTGCTGCACGCCGCCGGACTGCTGTCCGACGACGAGGTCGCCGCCATGGTCGACGCGCTCGAGCGGCTGCGGTCGGACGTCGCGTCCGGTGCCTTCGGCCCGACGCCCGACGACGAGGACGTGCACACCGCGCTCGAGCGCGGTCTCATCGAGCGGGCCGGTGCCGAGCTCGGCGGCAAGCTGCGGGCCGGGCGCTCGCGCAACGACCAGATCGCCACCCTCGTGCGGATGTACCTGCGCCGGCAGTCGCGGGTGCTGTCGGGCCTCGTGCTCGACGTCGTCGACGCTCTCGTCGCGCAGGCCGAGGTCGCCGGCGACGCACCGATGCCCGGGCGCACCCACCTGCAGCACGCGCAGCCGGTGCTGCTCGCGCACCACCTGCTCGCGCACGCATGGCCGCTGCTGCGCGACGTCGAGCGCTGGGCCGACTGGGACGCACGCGCCGCGCGCTCGCCCTACGGCTCCGGTGCGCTCGCCGGGTCCTCGCTCGGGCTCGACCCGGCCGCGGTCGCCGCCGAGCTCGGGTTCGACGGCCCGGTCGAGAACTCCATCGACGGCACCGCCTCGCGCGACGTCGTCGCCGAGTTCGCGTTCGTCGCGGCGATGACCGCCGTCGACCTCTCCCGCCTCGCGGAGGAGGTCATCCTCTGGGCGACGAAGGAGTTCGGGTTCGTGCGGCTGCACGACGCCTACTCCACGGGGTCGAGCATCATGCCGCAGAAGAAGAACCCCGACGTCGCCGAGCTCGCGCGCGGCAAGGCCGGGCGCCTCGTCGGCGACCTCACGGGTCTGCTGACGACGCTCAAGGGCCTCCCGCTCGCGTACAACCGGGACCTGCAGGAGGACAAGGAGCCGGTCTTCGACCAGGTCGACCAGCTCACCGTCCTGCTGCCGGCGTTCGCGGGCATGGTCGCGACGCTCACCTTCGACACCGACCGGATGGCCGCGCTCGCGCCGCAGGGGTTCTCCCTGGCGACCGACGTCGCCGAGTGGCTCGTGCGTCAGGGCGTCGCCTTCCGGGTGGCCCACGAGGTGGCCGGCGCGTGCGTGCGCACGTGCGAGGAGCGCGGCATCGAGCTGTGGGACCTCTCCGACGACGACCTCGCCGCCGTCAGCCCGCACCTCACGCCCGACGTGCGCTCGGTGCTCTCGGTCGACGGGTCGCTCGCGTCGCGGGACGCCGTGGGCGGTACGGCCCCGGTGCGTGTCGCCGAGCAGCTCGAGCGCGCCCGCGCCCTGGCCGCGCGGCTGCGGGCCGAGCGCGCCGCCTGAGGGCACCGGTTCCTGCCGTGACCGGGACGGCCTCGGAC
>JAEXEM010000039.1 GCA_023401045.1 Actinomycetes bacterium | reverse complement strand
GCGCTGACGTGCACCGACCGGGCGCCCGTCTCGCGCGCGACGGCCGGGACCACCTCGGCCGGTCGGCCGGTGCGGACGACGAGCCGGCCGTCCGTCGCCTCGTCGAGCGCGCGCAGCGACGCCGCGAGGTAGGCGAGGCGGGGCGCGCCTGCGGACCGCCAGAGCACCGGGTCGACGACGTAGAGCGCGACCGTCTCGTCGGCCGCCTCACGCGCGGCCTCGACGGCGGTGAGCAGCGCCGGGTGGTCGGCGAGACGCAGGTCCCGGCGGAACCAGCAGATCGTCGGCACGCGGCACGCTAACCCCGCGCCGCGATCACCGCACGCCGGGTGCGCCGGGGTGCGGGGCAGACCACGGGCGGTGACGATGGCGAGGTGAGCGAACCGTTCGACGTCCCGGCGCAGGGCGTCCACGCACCCCGCCGGGAGCGGCAGTTCTTCGGGCAGCCGTTCGGCCTGTTCACGCTCTTCACCACCGAGCTGTGGGAGCGGTTCAGCTACTACGGCATGCGGGCCATCCTCTTCTACTTCCTCACGGACACCGCCGCGAACAGCGGTCTCGGGCTCGACGACGCCACCGGCGCCGCCCTCGTGGCGGTCTACGGCTCGGCGGTCTACCTCGTCACGGTCGTCGGCGGCTGGGTCGCCGACCGGCTCATCGGTGCCCGGCGTGCGGTGCTGTGGGGCGGGGTCGTCATCGCGTCGGGGCACGTGAGCCTCGCGGTGCCCGCCGTCTGGACGGCGTACCTCGGCATCGTCCTCGTCGCGCTCGGCACCGGTCTGCTCAAGCCGAACGTCTCGAGCATGGTGGGCGAGCTCTACCGGCGCGACGACCCGCGCCGTGACTCGGGGTTCTCGATCTTCTACATGGGGATCAACATCGGGTCGTTCTCGGCGCCGTTCGTCGTCGAGCTCGCGCGCAGCATCGCCGGGTACCACGCGGGGTTCTCCGTCGCGGCCGTCGGGATGGGGCTCGCGCTCGTCGCGTTCGTCACCGGGCGCCGGCACCTGCAGGGGGCGGGGGACCGTGTCCCCAACCCGCTGACGGCCGCGGACCGACCGCAGGTCGCCCGCACCGGGGGGCTCCTCGCGGTCGGCGTGCTCGTCGTCAGCCTCGTCGCGTGGGGCGTCGCCTCGCTGACCAGCGGTGGGGCCCCGGGGCCGCTCGACGTCGTCATCGACGCGTTGTCCTACCTCGCGCTGCTCGCCCCCGTCGTCATGTTCCTCGTCATGTTCCGCTCGCCGAAGGTCAACGCCGCCGAGCGCACGCGCCTCGCGGCGTACATCCCGCTGTTCGTCGCGGCGACGCTGTTCTGGATGATCTTCGAGCAGGCGTCGAACACGCTGTCGCAGTACGCCCGGGACAGCACGGACCTCCAGGCGTTCGGCCTGACGATCTCCCCGGTGCTCTACCAGTCGGTCAACCCGCTGGCGATCATCGTGCTCGCGCCGGTCTTCGCGTGGTTGTGGGTGCGGCTCGACGACCGGCCCCCGACGGCGGTGAAGTTCGCCATCGGCCTCACCCTCGCGGCACTGAGCTTCCTCTTCCTCGCCGGCGCCTCGGCCGTGGCGGGCGACGGGAAGTCGCCGTGGTGGGTGCTCGTCGTCGTCTACGTCGTGCAGACCCTGGGGGAGCTGTGCCTGTCACCGGTGGGGCTCGCGGCGACGACGCTGCTCGCACCGCTCGCCTTCCGTGGGCAGGCGATGGCGCTGTGGTTCCTCGCACCCGCCGCCGGGCAGGCGATCACCGCCCAGCTCATCGGCGCCACGGAGGGCGTGAGCCGCACGGCCTTCTTCGGCGGCATCGGGGCGGTCACCCTCGTCGTGGCGGTCGCGATGTTCGCGGTCGCGCCGTGGGTGACGCGGCGCATCCGTGAGGGCGAGGAGTCGGACGAGCAGGTGGCCGCGCGGGCCTGACGCGCCGGTGGGTCAGCGCCGCGGCGGAGCGGTCGACGCGCGCCGCACGAGGGCCGTCGGCAGACGGCGGTGGGTGGGCACGTCCTTGCCCGCGACGAGGTCGACGAGCAGCCGCAGCGCCGCCGCGCCCATCTCCTGCAGCGGCTGCGCGACCGTCGTGAGGGGCGGGGTCGCGAGCGCCGACTCCGGGACGTTGTCGAAGCCGATGACGGACAGGTCGCGCGGGACGTCGAGGCCGAGCTCGCGGGCGACGTCGAGGACGGCGAGCGCCGACAGGTCGTTCGCCGCGAAGACCGCGGTCGGCGGGTCGGCACGGTCGAGGATGGCGCGCGCGGGCTCGACCGCCGTGCCGCGGCGGTAGTCACCCATCCCGACGAGGGCCTCGTCGACGGGGGCACCGGCCTCGGCCATCGCCTGGCGGAACCCCTCCTCGCGGAGCCGGGCGGACTCGAGGTCCCGGCGGCCGCCGAGGAAGCCGATGCGCCGGTGGCCGAGCTCGACGAGGTGCTGCACGGCGAGGCGCGCGCCACCGAGGCTGTCGGAGTCGACGGTCGGCAGCCCGGTCGGGCCGGCGTGCGGGTCGACGGCCACGACGGGGATGCCCGGGTGCGCCTCGACGACGGTGGGGGTCACGACGATCGCACCGTCGACGAGCGTGCCGGAGAGCCGCGAGAGGTACCGGCGCTCCCAGCCCACCTCGGCCGACCCGCCCCGCCCGGAGTAGGCGAGCAGCTCGTACCCCGTCGAGAGGACGGCGCTGCCCGCGCCCTTGAGGAGCTCGGCCGAGAAGGGCTCGAACTCCGCGACGAGGATGCCGAGGACGTTCGTGCGGTAGGACCGCAGCGAGCGGGCGCCGAGGCTGGCCTCGTAGCCCAGCTCGGCGATCACCTCCTGCACGCGCTCAAGAGTTCGCTGCGAGACGCCGTAGCGACCGTTGACGACCTTGGAGACAGTCGCGACCGACACCCCGGCCGTCCGGGCGACGTCGGCCATCTTGACGCGGGGCACCAGCGGATCCACGGAGGTGATCATAGGACATCGTGTCGATAACGTTATCGACAACGATTGACTTGCCTCGTTTGTCACTGTCAGCCTAGGCGCCGTCCACCTCTCAGCGACGACGAGGAGATTCAAAGATGAAGAGGACCGCGGCCCTTCGCGCGGTTGCGCTCGGCGCGGCTGTGGCGATGTTGGCCACCGCATGTGCCGGTGGGAACAACGACGAGGACACCCAGGCCGGTGGCGACGGGGACAACGTCACCCTCACGTGGTGGCACAACTCCAACACCGCCCCGGGCAAGGACTACTACGACCAGGTCGCGGACAACTTCGAGGCCGACAACCCCGGTGTGACGATCGAGATCACCGCCCTCGCCCACGAGGACATGCTCACGCGTCTCGACGCCGCGTTCCAGACCGGCGACCAGCCGGACATCTTCATGGAGCGCGGTGGCGGCGAGCTCGCCGACCACGTCGACGCCGGCCTGGTGAAGGACATCTCCGACTCGGCCGCCGACACGATCTCCGCGATCGGCGGCTCCGTCTCCGGCTGGCAGGTCGAGGGCCAGACCTACGCGCTGCCGTTCTCGCTCGGCGTCGTGGGCTTCTGGTACAACAAGTCGCTCTTCGCCGACGCGGGCATCACGACGCCCCCGACGACGATGGACGAGCTCTACTCGGCGATCGACGCCCTCAAGGCCGCGAACATCCAGCCGATCTCCGTCGGCGCCGGTGACAAGTGGCCGGCGGCGCACTACTGGTACTACTTCGCGCTGCGCGAGTGCTCGCAGGAGGTGCTGGCCGACGCGGTCCAGACCCTCGAGTTCACGGACGACTGCTGGGTCCGTGCGGGCGAGGACCTCGAGAAGCTCGTCGCGGCGGAGCCGTTCAACACCGGCTACCTCGCCACCCCGGCCCAGGAGGGCCCGGCCTCGGCCTCCGGCCTCCTCGCGACCCGCCAGGTCGCCATGGAGCTCGCCGGCCACTGGGAGCCCGGCGTCATGCAGGGCCTGACGGACGACAACCAGGGCCTCGGCGAGGACACCGGCTGGTTCGCCTTCCCGGCGGTCGACGGCGGCGAGGGCGACCCGGCCGCACAGCTCGGCGGCGGTGACGCGTGGGCCTGCTCGAACGACGCCCCGGACGTCTGCGTCGACTTCATCGAGTACCTGCTGTCGAACGACGTGCAGAAGGGCTTCGCGGAGCTCGACATGGGTCTGCCGACGCTCCCGTCGGCCACGGCCTTCGTCAAGGCGCCCGAGCTGGCCCAGCTGCTCTCGGTCCGGAACGAGTCGCCGTACATCCAGCTGTACTTCGACACCGCGTTCGGCGAGAACGTCGGCGGCGCGATGAACGACGCGATCGCCGCGGTCTTCGGCAAGCAGGGCACGCCGCAGAGCATCGTCGACGCGACCCAGGCCGCGGCCGGCACGGCGTGACCGACGTGGCAGGAGACCTGACCTCCCGCAGGGAGCGTGCGAACAGGGCTGCTGCCGCCACCGCAGTACACCCGGGAGCCACCGACCAGGCCACGGCCTGGTCGGTGGCCTCCGGGCCGCGGGGGCGCGGAGCGTCGTCCAACCAGGTGCGCAAGGGCCTCGAGATCGCGTTCTTCGTGGCGCCCGCGCTCGTGCTCTTCGCCCTCTTCGTCGTGGTGCCCGTCGTCCAGGCCGGGTACTACTCGGCGTTCCGGTGGAACGGCCTGGGCCCGCTCGACGACTTCGTCGGGTTCGGCAACTACTCGCAGGCGCTGGCCGACCCGGTCTTCCTCAAGGCCGTGCGCAACAACTTCACGGTCGCGGCGCTCTCCATCGCCATCCAGCTGCCGATCGGCCTGCTGGTAGCGCTCCTGCTCAACCGGCACTTCCGGGGGCAGACGGCGCTGCGCGTCATCGTCTTCGTGCCGTACGTCCTCGCCGAGGTCGTCGCCGGTGTCGTCTGGGTCCTCATCCTCCAGCCGAACGGGCCGCTCGACGCGGTGCTCGAGACGCTCGGGCTCGGTGCGCTCCGGCAGGTGTGGCTCGGCGACCCGCAGATGGCGCTCTGGACGATCATGGGCGTCCTCACGTGGAAGTACGTCGGCCTCGCCGTCGTGCTCCTGCTCGCAGGGCTCCAGGGCGTGCCCGAGGAGCTCACCGAGGCGGCGCAGATCGACGGCGCCTCGTGGTGGCAGACCCAGCGCAAGATCACGGTCCCGCTCCTCGGCCCGACCATCCGGACGTGGGCGTTCCTGTCGATCATCGGCTCGCTCCAGCTGTTCGACATGGTGTGGATCCTCACCAAGGGCGGGCCCATCAACGCCACGGTGACGATGGCGACCTACCTCATCAACCAGGGCACCGAGCGCAGCCAGTACGGCTACGCCTCGGCCGTCGCGGTCATCCTCTTCGCCATCTCGCTCGTCGTCGCGCTGCTCTACCAGAAGCTCGTCCTCAGCCGTGACTCGGGCGCGGACCGGCCCAAGCGCAGGAAGGTGACCCGATGACCTCCATCGTCGCCCCGCCGTCGCGGGGGTCCCGCAGCGCCGCCGAGGCGCGTGCCACCGGCAGCCGCTCGCACCGCGTGGGCCCCTGGGTCTACGTCGCCGCGGTCGTCGTCGCGCTGCTGGCGCTCGCGCCGGTCGTCTACGCCGTGCTCGGCGGCTTCCGCTCGAACGGGCAGCTCGCGGCCAGCCCGGCCGGCCTGCCGGACCCGTGGGTCTTCACCAACTACCTCAACGTGCTGTCGGGTGCGAACTTCTGGCGGTACGCGCTCAACTCGGTCGTCATCGCGGGCATCACGACGACGCTCGTCGTCGTCACGGGTGTCATGGCCGCGTACCCGCTCGCGCGGTACCGGTTCGCGGGTCGGCAGGCGCTGTTCAACGTCTTCGTCCTCGGGCTCATGTTCCCGCTGACGGTGGCGATCATCCCGCTGTTCCTCCAGGTGCGTGACCTCGGCCTGACGAACACCTTCTGGGGCGTCGCGCTGCCGCAGGCGGCGTTCGCCCTGCCGACGACGGTCATCATCCTGCGGCCGTTCCTCATGGCGCTGCCGGACGAGCTCGAGGAGGCGGCGATGCTCGACGGCGCGTCGCGCATCGGGTTCTTCTGGCGGATCCTCGTGCCGCTCTCCGGACCCGGCATGGTGACGGTCGGCGTGCTCGCGTTCGTCGGGTCCTGGAACGCGTACCTGCTGCCGCTGCTGCTGCTCAACAACCCCGCGATGAAGACGCTGCCGCTCGGTGTCGCCGACTTCTCGACGCAGTACTCGAACGACACCGCCGGTGTCCTCGCGTTCACGTCGCTGGCGATCATCCCGGCCCTCGTGTTCTTCCTCACGATGCAGAAGCGCATCGTCAGCGGCCTCCAGGGAGCCGTCAAGGGCTGACGCCCTCGCACCACCGCGTTCCATCCGCC
>JAEXEM010000404.1 GCA_023401045.1 Actinomycetes bacterium | reverse complement strand
CCCCGGCGCCGACGCCCGTGGCCGCGCCGCTGCCGGTGACCGCCTGCCCGACGGGCGCAGCGGCCACGTCGCCGCCTGCCGCGGCACCGCTCGCGAGCACGGCGGCCACGAGGACGAGGGCCTGGCGGGAACGGGTGCGCCGACGGCGTCCCGCGACGACGGCGTCGGGCACAGCCGCACCCTAGACCCCTGTCCAGGTGCGGCGGGAGGGTCGGTCTGCTGCTTGCACTCGGGGGTGTCGAGTGCTAACCATTGGACTTAGCACTCTCCGGTGGAGAGTGACAGCAGCAACGGCCGACAGGTGAGGGGCGTCGCGTGCGCGGGACATGACCGCGCGGTGACGGTCCGTCCGTCGCGGGCACCGCGCCGGCCGACCCACGAACCGGAAGAAGGATCACAGCCCCATGGCCAAGATCATCGCCTTCGACGAGGAGGCCCGGCGGAGCATGGAGCGCGGGCTCAACACGCTCGCCGACACCGTCAAGGTCACCCTGGGCCCGAAGGGCCGCAACGTCGTGCTCGACAAGAAGTGGGGCGCGCCGACGATCACCAACGACGGCGTCTCCATCGCCAAGGAGATCGAGCTCGAGGACCCGTACGAGAAGATCGGGGCCGAGCTCGTCAAGGAGGTCGCCAAGAAGACGGACGACGTCGCCGGTGACGGCACGACGACCGCGACCGTCCTCGCCCAGGCGCTCGTCCGCGAGGGTCTGCGCAACGTCGCCGCCGGCGCCAACCCGATCGCCCTGAAGAAGGGCATCGAGAAGGCCGTCGACGCCGTCACGACCCAGCTCCTCGCGCAGGCCAAGGAGGTGGAGACCAAGGAGGAGATCGCCGCCACGGCCGCCATCTCCGCCGGCGACGCCGCGATCGGCGAGCTCATCGCCGAGGCCCTCGACAAGGTGGGCAAGGAGGGCGTCATCACCGTCGAGGAGTCGAACGCGCTCGGCCTCGAGCTCGAGCTCACCGAGGGCATGCGCTTCGACAAGGGCTTCCTCTCGGCGTACTTCGTCACCGACCCGGAGCGCCAGGAGGCGGTCCTCGAGGACGCGTACGTCCTGCTCGTCGAGTCCAAGGTCTCGAACGTCAAGGACCTGCTGCCGCTGCTGGAGAAGGTCATCCAGGCCGGCAAGCCGCTGCTCATCGTCGCCGAGGACGTCGAGTCCGAGGCGCTCGCGACGCTCGTCGTCAACCGCATCCGCGGCATCTTCAAGTCCATCGCCGTCAAGGCGCCGGGCTTCGGCGACCGCCGCAAGGCGATGCTCCAGGACATGGCCGTCCTCACCGGTGGCCAGGTCGTCTCCGAGACCGTCGGCCTCAAGCTCGACTCGGTCGGCCTCGAGGTCCTCGGCACGGCGCGCAAGGTCGTCGTCACCAAGGACGAGACCACGATCGTCGAGGGTGGCGGTGACGCCGGCCAGATCCAGGGCCGCGTCAACCAGATCCGCGCCGAGATCGAGAACTCGGACTCGGACTACGACCGCGAGAAGCTCCAGGAGCGCCTCGCCAAGCTCGCCGGCGGCGTCGCCGTCATCAAGGCGGGCGCGGCCACCGAGGTCGAGCTCAAGGAGCGCAAGCACCGCATCGAGGACGCCGTCCGCAACGCGAAGGCGGCCGTCGAGGAGGGCATCGTCGCCGGTGGTGGCGTCGCGCTCATCCAGGCCGGTGCCCAGGCGTTCGAGAAGCTCGAGCTCGAGGGCGACGAGGCGACCGGTGCGCAGATCGTCAAGCTCGCGATCGAGGCGCCGCTCAAGCAGATCGCCATCAACGCCGGCCTCGAGGGCGGCGTCGTGGCGGAGAAGGTCCGCAACCTCCCGGCCGGCCAGGGCCTCAACGCCGCGACCGGCGTCTACGAGGACCTGCTCGCCGCGGGCGTCAACGACCCGGTGAAGGTCACGCGCTCCGCGCTGCAGAACGCGGCGTCGATCGCGGCCCTGTTCCTCACCACGGAGGCCGTCGTGGCCGACAAGCCGGAGAAGGCCGCCCCGGCCGCTCCGGGCGGTGGCGAGGACTTCGGCGGCGGCTTCTGACCCGCTGAGCACCACCTGAACGGCTCGAGGGCCGGTCACCCCGTCGGGGTGGCCGGCCCTCGGCGCGTCCGGGGCGGTCGGCGCGTGCGGCGGGACGCCGTCGGTGTCAGCCGGTCGCGGCGATGCGGCTCGCGACGGACAGCGCCGTCGAGACCGCGTCGAGGTACGCCCGCGCGACGTCGTGCGGGTCGAAGCCGGCTGCGGCGACGCCCTCGCTGTCGTTGCGCTCCTGCGCGAGGACGGCACGCAGCACCGGCCCGTACCGTCCCGTGCCGCGCTCGAGCGCGTCCGCGACCTCGGCGGACACCCCCGAGCGGGAGACGATCGTCGCGGGGGAGAGCTGCAGCCGTGCCGCGACCGCCGACAGCAGGCCGACGGTGTACGCGACGTCGTCCCCGCCGAGCGCCGCGCAGGCCGTGGCACGCGTGAGCAGGTACCAGAGCGTCTCCATCGTCGCGGGCGTCGAGCCCATGAGCGCCGCGGTCGCGAGGGCGCCGAGCGGCCGCGGGCCGAGGAGGACGACGGCACGCTGCACCGAGTCGATCTTGTGCCGCACGCCCATCGCCGAGGAGTTGACGAGGTGGAGCACCCGGATCGACAGCTCCGGGTCGCGCGAGACGGTGTCGGCGCACGCCGCCGGGTCCGGGTTCGGGTCCGAGACGAGACGGATGAGCTCGAGGCACTGGATCTCGCCGACGCTCATCGCCCGCTCGGGCTCGTGGCGGCGGTCGAGCACGAGCGGCCCCTGGAGCAGCTCGACGCCGGCCTCCAGGGCGGCGTCGACCCGGGCGGGGGTCGTCGCGTTCTCGGCGACGACGACCGCGCCCCGGGAGGCGGCCCGTGCGACGAGCAGGTCGAGATGCCGGCGCTCGCCCGCGGCGTCGACCTTGACCATCTGGACGAGCGGGAGCGCGGCGTCCTGCTCGGGACGGCCGACGTAGTCCGCCAGCGCGAGGCGCTGCTCGTCGTCGACGAGGGCGTGCAGGCCGTCGCGAGCCGCGGCGTCGGCGAGCACGTGCGGGGGGACCTCGAGCACGACCCCGCGCGGGAGGTCGAGCAGCGGGCCGGGGGTGGCGAGCAGCCCGCGCGTGAGCCGCACGACGAGCGGCCGCTCGCCCGCGAGGGTCTCCATGTCGATCGTCCGGAACATCGCGTCGACCATGTGCTCGACGGACGCCTCGGGCATCGGCCGACCGTCGGCGTCGGGGACGACACCCCGCACGGCGTACGCGAAGACGCTGCGGTCGGGGTGCAGCACGGGCTGCCGCTGGATCGTCACGCCCGTGCGGGCGTGGGCGGACGGGGTGCTCACGCGACCTCCTGCGACGGGGCTGGTCTCACC
Organism: Actinomycetes bacterium; assembly: GCA_023401045.1. Classification (GTDB taxonomy): domain Bacteria; phylum Actinomycetota; class Actinomycetes; order Actinomycetales; family Cellulomonadaceae; genus Cellulomonas. The sequence goes on along the minus strand of JAEXEM010000404.1, from coordinate 4,045 downwards.
CCCACACCATCGGCCGCCCGGCTCCGGACCTGAGTCCGGGGGCCGGTCGGGGACCTCAGCCGAGCGGTGCGCGCAACGGCAGGTCGTCGTCGAGCACGGCCTGGACCATCCGCCCGTCGCCGGGGTGGACGACGAGCGGGGCGAGGAGGTTCGCCGACGGCACCGCCCGGTCGTCGTCCGCGGGGTGGGCGACGGCGAGCAGCACGGGGGTCTCGTCCGGCCGGAGGCCGAGTACGGCACGGGTGTCGGCGGGCACCTCGGGTGCGTACCCGGGGAAGAACGTGTGCGGCGTCACGGCGAACAGCCGCACCGTCCGGTCGCCCTCCGGGGCGGAGGTGAGCGTGACGATGACGCCGGTGTCGTCGAGCGCCGCGACGGCGTAGTCCGTGTGACCGGGCAGCCCGGGCAGCGGCTGGACGGCGCGCAGCACGGGCGGCAGCAGCCGCGGGCCGTCCGGCGTGGCGACCGTGACGGTGGCCGTCGCGGTGCCGGTCCCGGTGGCCTCGGCCGTGCTCATCGCAGGAAGTCCATGAGCGAGGGTGCGAGGACCTTCGAGGCGGCCCCGAGCGCGCCGCGGTACGCGACCTCCTGCTGCTGGATCTGCAGGATGACCTCTGCGAGGTCGATGTCGGCGATCGCGGAGACCTGGGTCTCGAGCGTGATGGCCCGCTCGGCGAGGACGTCCTTGGCGGCGAGCACCTGGTTGTGGCGGGCGCCGACGGCCGCGACCTCGCGGAGCATGCTCGACATCCGCGCGTCGATCGCGTCGATGCCCTCGGACACGTCGCCCCCGGCGCGGATGGTCGCGGCGAGCCGGTCGAGCATGGCGAAGGCGGACGCGTCGCCGGTGCCGAACACGGCCGAGCCGTCGGCGTCGACGCGTACGGTGGCACCGGGGCCGACCTCGCGCGTGACGGGGGTGCCGGTGCCGGACCACGTGAAGCCCGCCGGCGTCGTCGAGGTGTCCACGGTGAACGCCGGGCCGGCGCTCGTGCCGGCGAACACGCTGCGGCCCGAGTACGTCGTGTTGGCCTGCTGGAGCAGCTCGTCGCGGCGGGCCTCGACCTCGGCCGCGAGGGCCTCGCGTGCGTCGGGGCCCATCGCACCGGTCGCACCGGCGCGCACCGCGAGGTCGCGGGCCCGGCGCACGATGGCGAGCGAGTCCTGGAGCGCGGTGTCGACCGTCGTCAGCCAGGCGTCGCCGTCGGCGGCGTTGCGCCCGTGCTGCACGGCGGTCCGCTGGTCGGCACGCAGGCGCAGCAGGTCGTGCGCGCCGGCGGGGTCGTCGGACGGCACGGCGATCTTCGTGCCGCTCGACATCTGCGCCTGCAGGCGCGCGACGGCGGTGAGGTTGGTCTGCAGGTTGGCCAGCGTCGAGCGCTGGATCGTGCCGTGCGTGATGCGCGTGACCATGCCGGTCACCTCCCCACGATGCCGGTGCGGTTGATGAGCGTGTCGAGCATCTCGTCGATCGCGGTGAGGACCCGTGCGGCACCCTCGTACGCACGCTGGTGCGCGAGCATGCTGACGGACTCCTCGTCGAGGTCGACGCCCGCGTTCGCGAGCTGCTGGAGCGAGACGGACTGCAGGGCCTGCTCCGAGACGGTCGCGCGCGAGCGCGCCCCGGCCGCCTGCACGCCGAGGTCCGTGACGACGGCTCGCCACGTGGCGTCCGGACCGTCGCTCGTCCCGCCGATCGCGGAGATCGCGGCGGCGAGCGAGCCGTCGAGCGCTCCCTGCTGCGGGCGGGCCGCGGCGATGTGCGCCGGGTCGGTGAGCGCCACGCGCAGGCCGAGCGCGGGCGGCTGCCCGGCGGTGAGCGTGAAGAAGTCGCGACCGCCGGAGCCGTCCCGGGCGACGCCGTCACGGTGCAGGTCGTTGACGGCCGTCGCGAGCTGCGTGGCGAGCTCGTCGAACCGGGCGGCGGTGCCGGTGAGGAGGCCACCGTCGGCCGGGGGTGCGAGGACCGACACGAGCCCGGCGACGCGGCCCCCGCCGAGCTCCGCACGGTGCGCCGGCCCGTCCGCCCACACGACGCTCACCGCCTCGCCCGCGGTCGCCTGCGAGAAGGCGACGGGGCCGGCGAGCGCGAGCTCGGAGACGTGGGTGCCGGAGACGAGCGCGTTGCCGCCGACGAGGACGTCGACCTGGCCGTTCTCCCGCGTGCGCATCGTCGCCCCGACGAGCCCGGACAGCTCGGTGACGAGCAGGTCGCGCTGGTCGGACAGCTCGTGCGCGGTGCCGCCGGAGTTCTCGATCGCGAGGATCTTCTCGTTGAGGTCGGCGATCGACGACGCCGCGGCGTTGACGCGGTCGACGAGCGCGACGGCCGTGGAGCGCGCCTGCTGCCACTGGGTCTGCACGTCGGAGTAGCGGGTGTGCAGGGCGGTGGCGACGGCGGTGCCGCGCTCGAGCAGCACCGCGCGGGCCGCATCGCGGTCGGAGCCGTTGGCGACGTCCGCCCACCCGCCCCAGAACTCGGCGAGCTGGGCGGCCAGGCCGGTGTCCGACGGCTCGCCGAGGCTCTTCTCGAGCGTCGAGAGGGCATCGGCGCGGGCGGTGAGGAAGGAGGCGCTCGAGCTCGCGGCGCGCACCTTGGCGTCGAGGAAGACGTCGCCGAGCCGCTCGACGGTCGCGGTGCGGACGCCGTTGCCGATGCCGGCGCCGGTGGCGAACATCGCCGGGAGCGTCTGCCCCGGGGTGGACACGAGGGTGGCCCGCTGGCGCGTGTAGCCGACGGTGTTGGCGTTGGCGACGTTCTGGGCCGACACGTCGAGCGCCTGACGCTGCGCGACGAGCGAGCTGAGGGCCGTGCCGAGGCCGGAGAAGGTGCTCACTGGTGGGGTGCTCCTAGATGGACCGGTCGACGAGCTGGGCGTCGGGGACGGCGACGTTGCTGCGCTGGCCGGAGCCGTCGTACGTCTGGACGGTGTCCTGGAGGGACATGAGGGTCTCCTGCGCCGCACGGTGCGAGACCGCGAGGAGCTCGCGGTTGCCGTCGGCGAGCGCGGAGATCTCGGCGGTGAGGGACGCGAACGCGTCCCGGTGGGTGCGCAGCAGCTCGTCCCACGGCGCGGGTGCGTGCGCGGCGAGCTCGGCGAGGCTCACGGCCGGGTCGAGCCCGAGCTCGTGCGCGGCGGCGTCCGCCTCGACGGCGCGCCCGAGCTCGGCGGCGCGGATCTCCTCGAGCACCGTCTCGACCTCGCGCGTGGCGTGGCCGAGCCAGCGGGTGCGCCCCGAGGTGAGGACGAGCTGCTCCTCCTCGAGCTTGAACAGCAGCAGCTCGAGGAGGTGGCGCTCGCGCCACAGCACCTCGGACAGCCGCTCGAGGACTGCTCTCGTGCTCACCCGACCCACGCTCCTCCCGGACGCACCCCGCGTGGTGCGTCGCCTGCCTATCGGCCGCTGCCACCTGATTCTGACCCCCGGCAGCCCGTGGAAGGGTCGCAGTCCTCGCGGTCCGGTCCACGGGACCCGCGCCACGTGGACGTATGTCCAGGTGGTGTGGCCTTCCTCACACCGCGTCACCCAATCGGGGCGAATGGGCCACTCGGGTGACGTCGGGGGGTGACGCTTCGCACCAGTTGGGACAACGATGTCCGGAGCGTCGGGTGAAGGGGTCAGTCCTGCCCCGTCCGATGGGTCAAGGAACGCGCACGATCGGCCGACCCACACCTTGTGAGCGTTCACCGGTCAGCCGTCGACGTCGAGGCACTCGTCCTCGAGCACCTGCCCCTCGTCGGGTACAACGTCACCGAGGCGCTGCACCGTGTGCCCCCGACGGTCACCCGTGACGAGCTCGCCTCCGCCGGCGCCCTCGCCCTCGTGCTGGCGGCCCGCGCCTACGACCCGTCGACGAACGTGCCGTTCGCGCGGTACGCCACGTTGCGCATCAAGGGGGCGATCCTCGACGAGCTGCGCTCGATGGACTGGGCGACCCGCGGGGCCCGCCGGCGCAGCCGCGAGCTCGAGTCCGCGTCCGAGCGGCTGCGCGCCGCCCTCGGGCGCACCCCGACGACGGCCGAGCTCGCCGAGGCCATGGGGG
>JAEXEM010000387.1 GCA_023401045.1 Actinomycetes bacterium | reverse complement strand
TCCCGGCGCCGCGCGTCCGACCACGACCCGGCCGGCCCGCCGGCGTAGGCGATGCGCCGGTGCCCGAGGGCGTGCAGGTGCCGCACGGCCTGCCGCACGCCGTCGCCGTTGTCGAGGACGACCGACGGCAGCCCGGCGCCCTCGCGGTTGACGAGCAGGACGGGCCGGTCGCCGGCCGCGACGGCAGCGAGGTCCTCGGTCGACATCCGCGGCGAGCACAGCAGGACACCGTCGGCCTGCGCGCCCAGCTGGGTGACGACTTCCGCCTCGAGGACGGGGTCCTCCTCGGCGTCGGCGACGACGACCGCGAGCCCGACGGCGCGGGCACGGGACTGGACGGCCTTGGCGACCGCGGAGAAGAACGGGTTCTCGAGGTCGGGCACGACGAGGCAGAGGTGCCCGCTGCGCCCGGTGATGAGCTCCCGGGCGGCCCGGTTGGGGCGGTAGCCGAGCTCACGGGCGACCCGCCGGACGAGCTCGCGGCGCTCCGGGGCGACGAGGTCGGGGGCCGACAGGGCGCGGGACGCCGTGGCGGGGGAGACACCGGCGGCGCGGGCGACGTCGCGCAGCGTGACGGCCATCGGTGCTCCTGCGGGTCGCTCTCTGACCGGTCGGGGACCGGTTCGCCGGACGGCGGGTGAATGCGATTGCACCACGTCCCGCAGCGCGTCTGCAACGCGGCTGCGCTGCTCGGCCGCGCTCTGGTCAGGGGCCTTGCGTCGTGCGCGGACGGATGGCAGGGTCGCTGCTGCAAACGTATTCATCGCGGGCCACGGGCCCGCACCGGGACGGCGACGACGCCGTCACGGCCGGCGCCGGAGGACCGCGATGCCCGAGCCCGCAGCAGCAGCCCCGCGCTGGGCGCTGCACCCGGACCGGGCGCTGCCCGCCGACCCCGTCACCCGCCCCGTCGCCCGTCGCATCCTCGACGCCACGCGCGGGCTGCCGATCGTCTCGATGCACGGGCACGTCGACGCCGGGGTGCTCGCCCGCGACGAGCCGTTCGGGGACCCGGCGTCGCTGCTCGTCGTCCCCGACCACTACCTCCTGCGGATGCTCGTCTCGCAGGGCGTGCCGCTCGACGCCCTCGGCGTCCCCCGGACCGACGGCGGCCCGGTCGAGACCGACCCGCGCGAGATCTGGCGCCGCTTCGCCTCCCGCTGGCACCTCTTCCGGGGCACCCCGACGCGGTTCTGGCTCGAGCACGTCCTCGTCGAGGTCCTCGGGGTGACGACACCGTTGTCCGCCGCGACCGCCGACACCGCGTACGACGAGATCGCCGCCCGCCTCGCCGAGCCGGGGTTCCGGCCGCTCGCCCTGCTCGACAGGTTCGGCATCGAGGTCCTCGCGACGACGGACCCCGCGACGGCGACCCTCGACGAGCACGCCGCGCTCGCGGCGCGCGGCTGGGGCGGGCGCGTCGTGCCGACCTTCCGGCCCGACGCCGTGCTCCACGTCGACCGGCCGGGGTGGCGGGACGACGTCGAGCTGCTCGGTGAGCGCGCGGGCACGACGGTCCGCTCCTACCGCGACTTCGTCGACGCGCTCGAGGCCCGCCGGTGGGCGTTCGTCGCCGCGGGGGCGCGGGCCACCGACCACGGGCACCTGCGTGCGGACACCACCCCGATGGACGCGGACGACGCCGCGGCGACGTTCGCGGCGGCGCTGCGCGGCGAGGTGACGCCCGCCGCGGCGCAGGCGTTCGCCGCCCACATGCTCGTCGAGATGGCGCGCATGTCGACCGAGGACGGGCTCGTCATGCAGCTGCACCCCGGTGCGCTGCGCGACTACGACCCCGCGGTCGCGGCGCTGCACGGCGCCGACGTCGGCTACGACGTGCCGGTGGCGACGGAGTACGTGCGCGCGCTGCGCCCGCTGCTCACCGCGTACGGTCACCACCCGAACCTGCGGCTCGTGCTCTTCACGCTCGACGAGGACACCTTCACCCGCGAGCTGGCCCCGCTCGCCGGCGTGTACCCCGCGGTCCGCCTCGGTGCGCCGTGGTGGTTCCTCGACTCCCCGGACGGCATGCGGCGCTTCCGTGAGGCGGTGACCGACACCGCGGGCTTCGCCAACACGACCGGCTTCGTCGACGACACCCGCGCGTTCCTCTCCGTCCCGGCCCGCCACGACCTCGCGCGGCGGATCGACGCCGGCTTCCTCGCCCGGCTCGTCGTCGAGCACCGGCTCGACCTCGACGAGGCCGTCGAGACGGCCGTCGACCTCGCCTACCGGCTGCCGTTGGCGGCGTACGCGCGCGACCGCGCCACCGCCCCGCGGTGACCCGCCGCAGGACGGGGGCCCGAGCCACCCCCGTCCTGCGGCCGGGGGGACGAATCCGCACCATTCCACCCACGACGGGCGCTCCGGTGCCCTAGCCTTCGGGCATGGCCCCGAGGGTGACCCTGAGCGACGTCGCCCGTGAGGCAGGCGTCTCGCTCGCCACCGCCTCACGGGCCATCAACGGCAGCGTGCACCGCACCGTGCGGCCCGACCTGCGCGAACGCGTGCTCGCCGTCGCCGAGCGCCTGCAGTACACGCCGGACGCCACCGCGCAGGCGATGGCCCGTGGCCGCACGACGTCGGTCGGGCTCGTCGTCGACGACCTCACCGACCCGTCGTGCGCCGCCCTCACGGCCGCGGTGGTCACGGCGGCGGACGACGCCGGCCTGCAGGTCACCCTGGCGGTCACCGGCGGTCGCGCGGGCCGGGAGGCCGACCTCGTGCGGATGCTCCAGCGGCAGCGCGCGAGGGCCGTCGTCGTCGCGACGCAGCGGCACGACGACCCCGAGCCGGCC
>JAEXEM010000305.1 GCA_023401045.1 Actinomycetes bacterium | reverse complement strand
GGGGGCCCGGGCGGGGCAGGGGGGCGGGGCCCACGCACCGGGTCAGTCGAGCAGGTCGGCGTAGAGCACCGAGGAGAGGTAGCGCTCACCGAACGACGGGATGACGACGACGATGAGCTTGCCCGCGTTCTCCGGGCGCTGGGCGAGCTGCGTCGCGGCGTGCAGCGCGGCCCCGGACGAGATCCCGACGAGCAGGCCCTCCTCGCGAGCGGCGCGGCGGGCCACGGCGACGGCGGTCTCGGCGTCGACGTCGATGATCTCGTCGTAGACGCTCGTGTCGAGGATCTCCGGGACGAAGTTCGCGCCGATGCCCTGGATCTTGTGCGGGCCGGGGGCGCCGCCGTTGAGGATCGGCGACTCGGCCGGCTCGACGCCGACGATCTGCACGCCGGGCTTGCGCTCCTTGAGCACCTGGCCGACCCCGGTGATGGTGCCGCCGGTGCCGATGCCGGCGACGACGATGTCGACCTCGCCGTCGGTGTCGTTCCAGATCTCCTCGGCCGTCGTGCGGCGGTGGATCTCGGGGTTCGCCTCGTTGGCGAACTGGCGGGCGAGGATCGCACCGGGACGCTCGGCGACGATCTCGTTGGCGCGGTTGACCGCCCCCTTCATGCCCTCGGAGCCCGGGGTGAGGATGAGCTCGGCGCCGAAGGCCCGCAGCAGCGCACGGCGCTCCTTCGACATCGTCTCGGGCATCGTGAGGACGACCTTGTAGCCGCGGGCCGCACCGACGAACGCCAGCGCGATGCCGGTGTTGCCGCTCGTGGCCTCGACGATGGTGCCGCCGGCCTGCAGCTCGCCGGACTTCTCGGCCGCGTCGATGATGGCGACGCCGATGCGGTCCTTCACCGAGTTCGCCGGGTTGTAGAACTCGAGCTTGCCGACGACCCGGGCCGGGGCGCCGTCGGTGATCTTGTTGATGCGGACCAGCGGGGTGTTGCCGATGAGCGCGGTCGCGTCCTCGTAGATGCGTGCCATGGTTCCTCTTCGGTCGGGTGCCGCACCGGTGGCGCGACAGCGGGGGATGGGGTGCGCCGCGCCGCGGGGGAGCACGACGCGATCGAGCCTGGTGGGGAGAGTGCCGGTCGGCCTGCTCCGGGGCGAGCGCTGGCGAGGGTGCGCCTCAGGCGCGTGCACGCGTCGCGTGCGCCGAGCGGCCAGCGCTCTACCGACAGCGACAACAGGTGCACGCCACGCAGGCGCGCAGGACGGGGGCAACGGCGGCGGCTCGCACGCTCATCGCTCTCCTCGTCCGGGGCCGCTGGGCGGCCGGGTGGTCCACATGTCGTGGATGGGTTCAGACGCTAGCTCCAACAGCACAGGCGGCGCAAAGGTTCCCGCCGGACGTCCCGTCCCGCGATGCGGACGCCGGCACCGGTGGCGGTGCCCGCACGGCGCACCGGCACCGCGGCGCAGGTCCGCCGGTATCGTGAGCGCGTGCCGTCGCCCCCGGGTGGCGGTGCACGGGGTGTGGCGCAGGTTGGTAGCGCGTCCGCTTTGGGAGCGGAAGGTCGCCGGTTCGAATCCGACCACCCCGACCGCACGACGGGCCCGCACGCACGACGCCGGGGATCGATCAGGATCCGAGAAGCGGCACCGCTCCGTGCGCTCCTAACGTCGGAGTCGTCCCCACCGACCGACAGGAGCGCACGATGAGCACGTCGAGGACCGGCACACGCGCCACGTTCAGCGCCGCGGAGCGCGCCGCGATGAAGGAACGCGCCGCCGAGCTCAAGGCGGAGTCCGCCCGCGGCAGCAGGGCGGCCAAGGCCGCGCAGGCGGAGGCCGAGGTGGTCGCGAGGATCGCCGCGATGCCACCGGCCGACCGCGCGCTCGCCGAGCGCTTCCACGCGCTCGTGCGCGAGCAGGCGCCGCAGCTCGCACCGCGCACCTGGTACGGCATGCCCGCCTACGCCAAGGACGGGAAGGTCCTGTGCTTCCTCAAGCCTGCCGAGAAGTTCGGGTCGCGCTACGTCACCATCGGCTTCGAGGACCCGGCCGCGCTCGACGACGGGCCGCTGTGGCCGACGTCGTACGCGCTCACCGCGTGGACGGGCGACGTCGAGGGCGTGCTCGCGGACCTGGTGCGTCGCGCCGCGGGCTGATCGCGCAGGAGGGTGGCCGCTCACCTGCTCCGCGTGTCTCGCCTCCCGCGGCGGGCGGTCCGTGGCACTCTCGGCCGCGAGCCGCGCGCCGCGGCGCCCTGGCCGGGCACGACGGACGCGCGCAGGAGCGCGGGGAGGAGGCCGAGGACCCATGCCGGACGTGGGTGGCGCACCTCGCTACGCGACGATGCGTGACGTCGCGGCGCTCGCCGGCGTGAGCGTGAAGACGGTCTCCCGCGTGCTCAACGCCGAGCCGAACGTCTCCGAGGAGCTGCGCGAGCGCGTGGAACGCGCCGCCGCGGCCCTCAACTACGAGCTCAACGTGTACGCCGGCGGCCTGCGGCGGACGGGCTCCCGCACGAACGCCATCGGCCTCATGCTCGAGAGCGTGGACGACGCCTTCTCCGCCGCGATCCACCGCGGCGTCGAGACCGTCATGCGCCGGCACTCGATCATCGTCCTCGCGCAGAGCTTCGAGGGTGACCCGGACCGTGAGCGGAGGGTCGTCAAGGAGTTCCTCCGCCGGCGCGTGGACGGGCTCATCCTCACGACCGTCTCGCGGGACCAGTCCTACCTGTCCGCCGAGGCGGCACGCGGCACCTCGATCGTCTTCGTCGACCGGCCGGCGGTCTCCGTCGCGTTCGACTCGGTCGTCTCCTGCAACTACGACGGCGCCGTCGCGGCGACACGTCACCTGCTCGAGCACGGGCACCGCCGGCTGGCGTACGTCGGTGGGGACCACGAGATCTGGACGCTGCGCGAGCGGCGGCGCGGGTACGACGAGGAGCTCGAGAGGTGGGGCGTGCCGCGCTCGGCCGTCATCCGTCTCACCGGGGTCCCGGGCGAGGAGGGTGCGCGGACGGCGGTCCACGGCATGCTCGACGGACCCGAGCCGCCCACGGCGATCTTCGCGGCGCACAACCGCATGGTCCTCGGTGCGCTGCGTGCGCTGCACGAGCGCGGGGACGAGCACGCCGTGGCCCTCGTCGGCTTCGACGACGTCCAGCTGCTCGACCTGCTCGACCCCGGGGTGAGCGTCGTCGCCCAGGACCCGCACCGGCTGGGAGAGCTCGCCGGCGAGCGGCTGCTCGCCCGGATGGCCGGAGCGCCCCTCGAGCTCGAGACGCTGACCGTCCCGACGACGCTCATCGAGCGCGGATCGGGTGAGATCCCGGGGCCCTACGTCTCGGTGGCCTGACCGCCGGGGAGCGCGGCGCTCGCCCCCGCCGCCGGGCCCCGCCATGCCTGTCGCCGTCCGGGAGAGAGCGCTCCCGCAATTCCTCGCACCCGCACTCAAAATGTCCGGGTTGTCGCGGTGACATCGCTGTCAATGTGAAGTCACGACCTGGCGTGAATTCTCCGCCAACCCCGTGATCATCACGGGGGCGACTTGACATGCGCGCACAAGACCTCAATGCTCAATCCCGCATGACACCGTTGTCAGTGCGACCTTCCTCGTCCTGCGGACGACGGCTCACTCGCAATGAATGAGGCGTCCTGCACCCGGTGAGGACATTCGTTGGGCCCGTGGATCACCGCCGATCCCGGGAAGAGAGGTGACGTCTCATGGTCGGCTATCTCGTACGGCGTCTGCTGCTCGCCGTCTTCGTCCTGTGGGGCGTCGCCACGACGGTGTTCGTCATCGTCCGCGTCGTGCCCGCGGACCCGGCGATGCTCATCGCCGGGTCCGACGCACCGCCGGAACAGCTCGTGCAGCTGCGCAAGGACCTCGGGCTGGACCAGTCCTTCCTCGCGCAGTACGGCGACTTCCTCGGCTCCGCCCTCAGCGGTGACCTGGGGATGTCCTACGCGCTCAAGCAGCCGGCGGTCACGCTCATCGGGCAGGTCCTGCCGAACACCGCCCTGCTCGCGCTGCTGGCGTGCGCGGTCGCCGTGCTCATCGCCTTCCCGCTCGGCCTCGCGGCCGCACTGCGCGTCGACACGCCCGTCGACCGCGTCGTGACCACCGGCTCGCTCTTCACGCAGGCGCTGCCGAACTTCTGGATCGGCGTCGTCCTGCTGCTCGTCTTCTCGCGCACCCTCAAGTGGTTGCCCAGCGTGGGGCTGGACGGCTTCCAGAGCCTGGTCCTGCCGACCATCGTGCTCGCGCTGCCGTTCGTCTCGGTGCTCACCCGCATGATCCGCAACGGACTGCTCGAGGTCATGGGCGAGAGCTACATCCAGACCGCCCGGGCCAAGGGCCTGAGCGAGCGGATCGTCGTCTTCCGGCACGCGGTGCGCAACGCCGCGATCCCCGTCGTCACCATCGTCGGACTGCAGTTCGGCACCCTCCTCGGTGGCGCCGTCGTCACCGAGTCCGTCTTCTCGTTCCCCGGGATCGGCCGGCTGCTCGTCACCTCGATCCAGCTGCGTGACTACAACGTCGTCCAGGCGTGCGTCCTCGTCATCGCAGCGGTCTTCGTCATCATCAACCTCGTCGTGGACCTGCTCTACGGGCTCCTCGACCCTCGCGTGAGGCTCGCCAAGTGACCGCCGCACCTGCACCCGCCGTCAACGCGACGCAGCGCCGGGCCCGCAGGGCCCGCCGGGGCGTCAAGGTCCGCATCGTCGCCCCGCTCGTCGTCATCGGCCTCGTGGTCGTCGGCGCCGTCGCCGTCCCCCTCGCCTACGACTTCGACCCGCTGCGCGCCGACCTCATGGCACGGCTCATGCCGCCGGGGACCGTCGTCACCGACGGCTCGACCGCACTGCTGGGCACCGACCAGATCGGCTCCGACCTGTTCGCGCAGATCATGGCCGGTGCGCGGATCTCGCTGCTGGTCGGCGTCGCGACGCTCGTCATCTCGGGTGTCGCGGGCGTCCTGCTCGGGCTCCTCGCCGGCCACTTCGGCGGGTGGGTCGACACCGTGCTCATGCGGGTCGCCGACGTCCAGCTCGCGTTCCCGTCGATCCTCCTCGCGATCCTCATCGCCTCCGTGCTCGGCCAGGGCGTCGGCAACATCATCATCGTCCTGTCGATCTCGAACTGGGTGGTCTTCGCCCGGGTCGCGCGCAGCCAGGTGCTCTCCCTGAAGAACAGGGAGTACGTGGAGGCCGCCCGCACGCTGGGCGCCGGCAATTGGCACCTCATGTTCCGCACCCTGCTACCGGGCTGCATGGCCCCGGTCATCGTCGTGGCCACCACGCAGTTCGCCCAGGTCATCCTCACCGAGGCGTCGCTGTCCTTCCTCGGTGTCGGCGTCCCGCTCGGCACGCCGAGCCTCGGGAGCACGATCTTCAACGGGACGCAGTACCTGTCGACCGCCTGGTGGATCTCCACCTTCCCGGGCATCGTGCTCGTGGTCCTCATGCTCGCGTTCGGGATCCTCGGCGACGCCCTCCGTGACAAGTACGACCCGAAGCTCCGGAGCGCATGATGACGACCCTTCCCACCGCCACCGCACCCGTGGTCCCGACGAGCGGCGCACCGCTGCTGCGGGTCGAGGACCTCACGGTCGAGTTCACCACCGCCGCCGGGGTCGCCCGGGCGCTCGACGGCGTGAGCTTCCACGTCTCCGCCGGCGAGACCCTCGCCATCCTCGGGGAGTCCGGGTGCGGCAAGTCGACGACCGCGCAGGCGATCATGGCGCTGCTCCCCAAGCCGGCCGGCAGCATCACCGGCGGCCGCATCCTCTACGGCGACCGCGACCTCGCGGCCGAGCCGGTGCGCAAGGTGCGGGAGGTCTGCGGCACCGAGATCGCCATGATCTTCCAGGACCCGCTGAGCTCCCTCAACCCGGTCTTCCGGGTCGGTGCGCAGGTCGCCGAGCCGTTCCGGCGGCGGCGCGGCATGCGCCGCCAGGAGGCCTGGGCGCGTGCCCTCGAGCTGCTCAAGCGGGTCGGCATCCCCGACGCCGAGACGCGGATCAACGACTACCCGCACCAGTTCTCGGGCGGGCAGCGCCAGCGCATCATGATCGCGATGGCCCTGGCCCTCGACCCCAAGGTGCTCATCGCGGACGAGCCGACGACGGCGCTCGACGTCACCGTCCAGAAGCAGGTGATGAACCTGCTGCGGGACCTGCAGGCCGAGACCGGCATGGCGATGGTCCTCGTCAGCCACGACCTCGGGGTCGTCGCGGAGGTCGCCGACCGCGCCGCGATCATGTACGCGGGTCGCATCGTCGAGACGGGCCGGATCCGCGACATGTACGACCACCCGGCGCACCCGTACACGCGCGGGCTGCTGGAGTCGATCCCCGGGGAGACGGCGGCCGGCGGACGCCTCAAGCCGATCGTCGGGGCACCGCCCAACCTGCTCGACCTGCCGCGCGGCTGCGCGTTCAACCCTCGTTGCCCGTTCGCCGTCGACCACTGCCGCGAGCAGGCGCCCATCCTCGCCGCGCACCCGGGGTGGCCGGTCGGCCACCAGGCGGCGTGCCACCTGTCCACGGAGGTGCTGGCTCATGGCTGACGACGTGTCGACGCCCCTGCTGCGGGTGCGCGACCTCAAGGTCGCCTACCCGATCCGCTCCTCGCTCCTGCAGCGCAGGATCGGGGAGAACGTCGCCGTCGACGGCGTGACGTTCGACATCGCGCCCGGCGAGACCGTCGGTCTGGTCGGTGAGTCCGGATCGGGGAAGTCGACCGTCGCCCGGGCCGTCATCGGCCTCGTCAAGGCCGACGGCGGCGAGATCGAGTTCGACGGGACCGACATCACGCGGTTCACCCCCCAGCAGCTCAAGGCGGTGCGCCGCGAGATGCAGATGGTCTTCCAGGACCCGTACGCCTCGCTCAACCCGCGGCTCACCGTGCGCGACGTCATCGCCGAGGCGTGGCGGGTGCACACCGGCGTCGTGCCGCACGCGCGCTGGACCGCCGAGGTGAAGGACCTCATGGCGCGGGTCGGCCTCAACCCCGACCACAGCGACCGGTACCCCCACCAGTTCTCCGGCGGTCAGCGGCAGCGCATCGGCATCGCGCGGGCGCTCGCCCTGCGTCCGCGGCTCATCATCTGCGACGAGCCGGTGTCGGCGCTCGACGTCTCCGTGCAGGCGCAGGTGCTCAACCTGCTCGACGACCTGCAGGACGAGCTCGGGCTCGCCTACCTCTTCATCTCGCACGACCTGTCCGTCGTCGAGCACCTGTGCGACCGCGTCCTCGTCCTCCACCACGGCGTCGTCGCCGAGGAGGGGCCGACCCGCGACGTCTTCGACAGGCCGCAGGACGACTACACCCGCGCTCTGCTGGCCGCCGTGCCGGTGACGCGCCCCTGGTTGGAGCACGCCTCCTGACACCGTGCCGGCGAGGAGCCCCGGGGGACGGCTCCTCGCGACCGCACGGCGCACCACCCCCTCACACACCGATGTCACCGAGTCAAAGGAGATGACAATGACATCCTTGCGCAGGCGGACCGGGACCGTCGCCGCACTGGCGGCCGTCCTCGCCCTCGTCGTCGCGGGCTGCAGCACCGACACCACGACGACCCCTGACAGCACGACCGGGCCCAGCGGCGCCGCCGGTGCCGCGCTGCCGGACGACCAGCAGAACCTCACGTACGCCATCAACTACGGCTGCACGTCGCTGGACCCGACCGAGAACTTCGACAACTGCCGCATGCAGGTCGACAGCAACGTGCTGCAGACGCTCGTCGCGCTCGACGACGACTCCCAGCCGACGCCGCTGCTCGCCTCCTCGTGGGAGTGGACGGACGACACGACGCTCGTCTTCGAGCTGCGTGACGACGTCACGTACAGCGACGGCACGCCGTTCACGGCGCAGGACGTCGTCGCGACGTTCGACCGCTACATCGAGATGCAGTCGGTGCTCGCGACGCAGCTCGCAGTCATCGACACGTACACCGCCGACAGCGACACGACGCTCACCATCAGGACGAAGGCGCCGACGGGCACGCTGCTCGGCGTGCTGTCGATGATCTTCATCGGCAAGGCGGACAGCGCCGCGGACGACGCGTACTGGGCCCAGCCGATCGGCACCGGTCCGTTCGTCGTCAGCGAGTTCGTCGCCAACGACCGCGTCACGCTCACCCGCAACGACGACTACTGGGGCGAGCCGGCGAAGCTCAAGACGCTGACGTTCAAGCAGATCACCGACACCAACGGCAAGATCACCGCGCTGTCCAACGGCTCGGTGCACGCGGTCCAGGGCGTGCCGAGCGACCAGATCGCCACGGTCGAGGGCATGTCGGGCGTGACGCTCGAGCAGATCCCGTCGTTCATGTACACGTTCCTGTGGCTGCAGAACAGCCGTGAGCCGTTCACCGACCCGAAGGTCCGCCAGGCGATGTGGGCGGCCCTCGACCTCGACACGATCGTCGGCTCGCTGCTGGGCGAGACGGCGGACACCATGACGTCGCTGTGCCCCGAGGCCGCGTTCGGCTGCCTGCCGACGTCGAAGGCCCCCGGGTACGACCCGGAGCTGGCGAAGGAGCTGCTCGCGGAGGCCGGCTACCCGAACGGCTTCACGACGTCGATCGACTACAGCACGGCGAACGTCGGCTTCGACCAGATCGTCTCCGCGATGATCTCGTACTGGAAGGAGGTCGGGATCACCGTCGAGCCCAAGGCCGACGACCAGGCCACCTTCCTCGCCGCGATCGCGAAGCCCGGTCAGTTCGACATGATCGTCAACGCGAACCTCACGACGACCGGTGACGCGGACTTCACGCTCAACCGTCTGTACACGTGCGCCGCGGACCGTCTGGGCTACTGCAACCCCGACCTCGACGCGCTGCTCGCCAAGGGTCAGCAGACGACCGACGCCGACGAGCGCCGGGCGATCTACCAGGAGATCTCCGACATCCTCGCGACGGACGTGCCCGGCATCGGGCTCTTCCAGCAGAACACCAACATGGCGACCCTCGACACCGTCCAGGGCCTCACGCTGGTGCCCAGCGAGAACATCGACTGGAGCTCGGTCTACCTCACCCAGTGAGCCCACCGGGTGCGGTCTCGTGGAGCCACCCGTCCAGTCAAGGGAGACGCAGGGTGTTCGTGTCAGAGCCGGCACGCCAGGTGCCGGTCGTCGGAAGCTATGACGTCATCGTGTGCGGGGGCGGGCCGGCCGGTCTGGTGGCCGCCACGGCAGCGGCCCGCAACGGGGCCAGGACGCTGCTCATCGAGCGGTACGGGTTCGTCGGTGGCATGGCCACCAGTGCGCTCGTCACGCCGATCAGCGAGTTCCGCCACTACGGCAAGCAGCACATCGGGGGCATCCCCTACGAGCTCATGGTCGCCGCCGCGGAGCTGGGCGGCGCGGAGGTCACCCGCGAGAGCGGCAACTTCCCCGTCAACGACGAGATCCTCAAGCTCGCCGCGCAGCGCATGCTGCTCGACAGCGGCGTCACGCTGCTCTACCACTCGTGGTTCTCGGAGTGCCTCACGCAGGACGGTCGGGTGACGCACGTCGTCGTCCAGAACAAGGCCGGCCGCGTCGCGTACGAGGGGAAGGTCTTCGTCGACTGCACCGGGGACGCCGATCTCGTGCGCTCCGCGGGGTACCCCACCGTCAAGGGCGAGGTCCTGCAGCCGGCGTCCTTGTGGTTCCAGCTCGGCGGGGTCGACACCGACGCGCTCGCGTACGCCTTCGGTGACGCCGTCGACGCGATGCTGCCGGTGTCGGCCGTCATCCGGGACCGGCTCGAGGAGCTGCACCGCGAGGGCGTCATCCCGATCTTCGGCGGTCCGTGGATCAACAGGTTCTTCCACGACGGCATGGTGAGCATCAACCTGCTGCGTGAGCCGACCGACGCGTCTGACCCCGAGTGGTTCACCCGTACCGAGTGCAGCATGCGGGAGAACCTCCACCTCATCATCGACGTCCTGCGGGAGAACTTCCCGGAGTTCCGGGACTGCTGGCTCGCGAAGTCGGGCATCCAGACGGGCGTGCGCGAGACGTACCACATCGTCGGCGAGTACACGCTGCAGAAGGACGACATCGTCACGCCCAAGGCGTTCCCCGACACGGTCGCCAAGGGCGCCCACGTCATCGACATCCACGCGACGGACAGCACCGCGCAGAACGACATGGTCATCCCGCGGCAGGAGTACAACGTGCCCTTCCGGTGCCTCGTGCCGCGGGGGAGCGTCAACCTCGTCACCGCCGGGCGCTGCCTCAGCGCCGACGGCCCGGGGTTCGGGTCGGTGCGCGTCATGGCGACGTGCATGGCCATGGGCCAGGGCGCCGGCACCGCCGCCGCGCTGAGCGTGCGGCACGGCTTCGGCATGGCCGACATGGACCACGAGCTGCTGCGCGCCACCCTCGCCGCGCAGGGAGCCGTGGTCGACCACGACAACACGATCAACCCCGGGGCCCCCGTCGCCGTGACGGTCTACCCGGGGGTCCGCAACTGATCCAGGAGACAGACCGATGCAGAAGTTCCTCAGCTACGACCGCGGGCTGGAGAGGTTCAACCCGCTGGCACGCGTCATCACCTACGACGACTTCGACACGGGGTTCAACGGGTGGCTCGACCTCACCCCGAACTACGTCGAGGAGAACTACGAGTCGTTCGACTCCGTCGTCGACCTGTCGAGCTGGGCGCCGAACCAGCTGAGCTCGGCGGCGATGCGCTTCGCGTCGTCGCACGGCTCGATGGAGGGCACCTACTCGCTGAAGATCACGACCGCGCCCACCGGCGGGCCGCACACCGAGCCGCCGCGCAACGGGTCGATGGGGCACGCGATCAAGCGGCTCTCGCGGTTCGGCAACCCCAAGCTCATCCAGATCGAGGCCTGGTACTCCTACACCCCCGTGCAGGACCGCGAGGGCAAGGGCGAGGAGGACATCCGCGCGATCGGGTTCTTCTTCGACGTGCAGGACTCCGAGTACCGGTACATGCCCGGCGTGCGGTACGTGAACTCCCTCGGCGGCAAGCTCGTGAAGAAGTGGCAGTACTACCAGGTCGCCGAGGGCGTCACCCCCGAGGACTGGAACTTCGGCGTCAAGGACGGCTGGTGCGTGCCCGGCGTCGACAACCAGTGGTACGGCCGGCGCTTCGAGGACGGCTCGGCCGACGGCTACCAGTGGCTCCCGGGTGGGGAGCAGGAGCTCGTCTACAACGAGAGCCCCGACAAGATCAACTGGATGTACTTCCGCCTCACCGTCGACGTCGAGAAGCGCGAGTACGTCGAGATGCAGAGCGGCGACCAGGTCTTCGACATGCGCGGCATCAAGCCGACCCTCACCGAGGGGTACGCGTCGATCGACAACCTCATCAACCCCATCTTCTTCATCGAGACGGACGCCGAGCGCTCCGTCAACCTCTACCTCGACTCCGTCGTGTACTCGGTCGAGTGACCCACCCCTGACGAACTGAGAGACGAAAGACATGCAGACGACGAACACCTCCGTCATCGCACGACGGGTGAGGATCTCCGGCGAGCACGCGACGCTGCCGTACGAGGCCGGATGGGCGACCGAGGCGGTCGTCTTCGTCCAGGCCGAGGGCGACCACCCGGACCTGGGCGTGGCCGTGGAGGTCTCGCCCGACGGCATCACCTGGGTGACCCGCGCCACGGGGACGCTCGCCGCGTCCGCACAGCTGGTGGACGTGCCGGTCACGCAGTACGGCAACTGGCTCCGGGTCGTCCTCACCGGTGCCACGAGCGAGCGCCCCGCGCGCGTGCTCGTCCACCTCAACCTCAAGGGCTGAGTCCACATGGAACGGCTGGGAGCAGCGTCGCTCCGGGGCCTGCCGGCGACCGTGCAGACCCCCGGCTACCTCGACGCGGACCTGAGCATCGGGATCGTCCACTTCGGGGTGGGGAACTTCCACCGTTCCCACCAGGCGATGTACGTCGACCGCCTGCTCGCCGCAGGAGCCCACGACTGGGCGATCTGCGGGATCGGCCTCCTCGAGCGCGACGCGCGCATGCGTGACGCGCTCGAGGGGCAGGACGGTCTGTACACGCTCGCCGAGCGCGAGCCCGACGGGACCGACCGGGTGAGCGTCATCGGGTCGATCCGGCGCTTCCTCCACGCGCCGGACGACCCGGCGGCGGTGCTCGAGCAGCTCGTCGACCCGGGGGTCCGCATCGTCTCGCTCACGGTCACCGAGGGCGGCTACGTGTGCGACCCGACGAACGGGCGCCTCCCGCAGGACGACCCGCTCGTCGTCGAGGAGGTCGCCGGCGGGCTGGAGAGCCCCCGCACGGCGTTCGGCTGGATCGTGGCGGCGCTGCGCGAGCGGCGTGCGCGGGGGACCGCACCCTTCACCGTGATGTCGTGCGACAACATCCAGGGCAACGGGCGGGTCGCGCGGGCGAGCGTCGAGGGTGTCGCGCGGCTCGTCGACCCCGGGCTCGCCGACTGGATCGCGGCCGAGGTCGCCTTCCCGTCGACGATGGTCGACCGCATCACGCCGGTGACCACGCAGGCCGACGTCGACAGGGTCGTCGCCGCGCTGGGCGTCGAGGACGCCTGGCCGGTGGCGTGCGAGCCGTTCACGCAGTGGGTCGTCGAGGACGTCTTCGTCCAGGGGCGGCCGCCGCTCGAGGACGTCGGCGCCCTCCTGGTGCGGGACATCGACCCGTACGAGGCGATCAAGCTGCGGCTGCTCAACGCGTCCCACCAGGCGCTCGCGTACGTCGGGCAGCTCGCGGGGTACACGTTCGTCCATGAGGCGGTGGCGGACCCGCGCATCGCGTCCTACGTCCGGGACTACATGGAGCAGGAGGCGGTCCCGACGCTCGAGGTGCCCGCGGGGTTCGACCTCGCGGGGTACATCGACGAGCTCTTCGTGCGCTTCGGCAACCCGCACGTGCGCGACCACCTGGCACGGCTGTCCGTCGACGCCTCGAACCGGATCCCGAAGTTCCTCCTGCCGGTGCTCGCCGACGCGATCACCGCCGGCACGAGCGGACGGGTCGGCGCCTCGGTCGTCGCCACGTGGCGCCAGTGGTGCCGAGGTGTCGCGGAGGGCCGGTTCGAGATCGACGACGTCGCGGCCGACGCGCTCGTCGCGGCGGCGGTCCAGGAGCCGTCCGCGTTCCTGCGCGACGTGCCGACGCTCACGCCGTTCCTCGACTCGCCGACGTTCGTCGCCGAGTACCTGCGTGCGGCCGAGGTGCTCGAGCAGGCCGGTGCCGAGGCCCTGCTCGGCACCGCGCCGGTCCGGGGGTAGCGCCGTGGTGACGACAGGCAGACGGATCCCGGGCCTGGCGGCGGGTGCGTTCGTCGTCGGCGAGGCGCTCGTCGACGTCACGGTCGGCGTCGACGGCGCCGTCCACCGCCGGCCCGGCGGCAGCCCGATGAACGTCGCCTTCGGGCTCGCGCGGATGGGTGTGCCGACACGTCTCATGAGCTCGCTCGGCGACGACGCCGACGGCCGCATGGTCGCCGCGCACCTGCGGGCCGCGGGGGTCAAGCTCGACGACGTCTCGGTGGTGCCGGGGACGGTGACGTCCACCGCGCTCGCACGGCTCGACGCCGCCGGTGCCGCGACGTACGAGTTCGACCTGCGGTGGGACCTGCCCGCGGCCGGTGCCGGCGTGCCCTCCGGGTACGGCGTGCTCCACACCGGGTCGATCGCCGCCGTCCTGCTGCCCGGGGCGGACCGTGTCCTCGGGCTGTACACGTCCGCGCCCGAGGAGGTCATCCGCTCGTTCGACCCGAACGTCCGGCCGGCCATCACCCCGGACCGGGCGGCGGTGCTGGACCGCGTCGAGCGGTTCGTCGCCCGCACCGACGTGCTCAAGCTGAGCGACGAGGACGCGGCGTGGCTGCACCCCGGGAAGGGCGAGGCGTTCGTCGCCGACTGGGCGCTGGCCCGTGGGGTCAAGCTCTTCGTCATGACCCGCGGTGCGCGCGGGTGCACCGTGGTGACACCCTCGCACCGCATCGTCCAGGCGGCGGTGACGACGCACGTGGTCGACACCATCGGCGCCGGCGACGCGTTCATGTCGGCGCTCCTCGCGGGACTGTCGCGGTGGGGCCTGTTCGGGGCGCTGCGCCGCGACGACGTGGGTGCCGGTGACCTCAGCCGGCTCGCCGCGCTCGCCTCCCGGGCGGCGGCGCTCACCGTCGCGCAGGTCGGGGCGCAGCCGCCGACCTGGTCGCAGGTCCGGTCGGCCGCCGCCTGAGCGGTCCGGTGG
>JAEXEM010000301.1 GCA_023401045.1 Actinomycetes bacterium | reverse complement strand
GCACCGGACCGGCCGGTACGGCGGTGCGACGTCCGCCCGCAGGTGCGAGGTCGGCCGGTGCGGTGACCTCGCGCGCCGTCAGAGGTCCGCGGGGTCGACGAGGAAGTCCGCCTCGTCGGCGATCTCGCCGCCGACCGCCGCCTGGACGGCCTTGGCGAGCGCCGCGACCTGCGGGGCCGACCGCTGCCGCGCGACGCGGTGCTCGAGCGGCGGCCGCTCCTGCTCGATGTGCTCGATCTCGAACGGCTCCCACCGCACCCGGTAGGCGACGAGCCCGGCCCGGGCCCACTCGAGGTCCTCCATGAGCGGCGGCACCTGCTCGCACGCGGCCACCTCGACCGCGAGCATCCCGTCGACGCCGAGGTCGACGAGCACCCCGAACGACTCGGCGGGCGGCGGGTCCGCGAGCATGGCCTGGTCGAACGCGTCCGCCTCCGCCATGAGCCGGCGGCGCTCGTCGGCGTCCGCGACGCCGTTGAGCTCGAGCGCCGTGCGCAGACCCGGGTCGCCGAGCGGGATGCCTCGCGGGTCCGTGCCCCGCGTCGTCACCGGGTCGGGTCCGTGCCACGAGCCCGGCACCGCCTGCGAGAGGTAGGCGCGCGGCTGCACCCGCCGGACGACGGCGAGCACCTCCTCCGGCTCGGCCCACCGGTCGGTCAGCACGGTGAGGTCGATGGCCGCGTCCGGGTCGGGCGTGAGCACGACGCCGGTCTGGGTGCGCACCGACCCGCCGAGGCGGCGGGCCGCCGCGACGAGCCACTGGAGGACACGCTCCTCCTCACGCACCGGCATGGCGTCGGGGAACGCGCGCTTGAGCCCGTCGCGGTCGCCGCCGGGCCAGGGCGCCTCGCCACGCTCGCGCGGGGCGTCGAGCACCCAGACGGTCGCCGTCGTCGCCGGCAGCCCGAGCGCGAGGGCGTCCTGCGTCGTCACGGTGTACGGGCCGGCCAGCGTCGAGAGCCGGGCCAGCCGCAGCGCGGCCGTCGGCTCCTGGCGGGCGACGGTGCGGATGCCGAAGGCGGCCGTCACGGCGGGCAGCATCCCCGTGCGGGTCGTCGTCGCCTCGGCGGACGGCTCGACCCAGCGGACCTTGCGGAAGCGGCTGGCGGCGAGCACCTCCACCTCGTCGGCGCCGACGTCGGCCGGCAGGGCGAGCAGGTGGCGGTCGGCGAGCGTCGGGTCGTCGAGCCGCAGCGCCGGCGCGGCCACGGCTCAGACCTCCGTCCGGTGGAACCCCTGCCAGGAGCGCGAGGCGGTCGGACCGCGCTGACCCTGGTAGCGCGAGCCGTAGGCGGCCGAGCCGTAGGGGTTCTCGGTCGGCGAGCTCAGCCGGAAGAAGCAGAGCTGGCCGATCTTCATCCCGGGCCACAGGAGGATCGGCAGCGTCGCGACGTTCGACAGCTCCAGGGTGACGTGCCCCGTGAAGCCCGGGTCGATGAACCCGGCCGTCGAGTGCGTGAGCAGCCCGAGGCGACCGAGGGACGACTTGCCCTCGAGGCGCGCGGCGACGTCGTCCGGGAGCGTCACCTGCTCGTACGTCGACCCGAGGACGAACTCGCCGGGGTGCAGGACGAACGGCTCGTCCCGCTCGACCTCGACGAGCCGCGTGAGGTCGGGCTGCTCCGCGGCGGGGTCGATGACCGGGTACTTGTGGTTGTCGAACAGCCGGAAGAAGCGGTCGAGGCGCACGTCGATGCTCGACGGCTGGACCATCGCGGGGTCGTACGGGTCGAGGCGGACCCGGCCCTGCTCGAGCTCGGTCCGGATGTCACGGTCGGAGAGCAGCACGGGCCCACCGTAGTGGGAACCGCTCGCCGCGCGGGGGGCCGTCCGGGGACCGTGCCGCGGTGGTCCGCGCCCGGGCGGGCGCCCTCGCAGGTCCCGCCCGCGGGGCGGCGGCACCGGGCCCCGCGGGGTGACGTCCACCGCGACGTCCCACGGTGAAAGGTCACGCACCGTTCCGGGCGGCGCGGCGAGGGGTTATGCTGGCACCGCTCCGCTGTGGGAGCGCTCTCGCCGTCCTCCCGGGCGGGCGAGCCCGCCCGCGAACGTAGCTTGCGTAGGACGACCAGGTACCTGAGCAGGGACGCCGACACCTGGGGCGCGCACCCGCCGCCCACGTGCGGTGCGCCGTGCGACGAGGCACGAGAGGCATGCGATGCGGTTCGGCCACTTCGACGACGATGCGCGCGAGTACGTCGTCACGACGCCCCACACCCCCTACCCGTGGATCAACTACCTCGGGTCGGAGCAGTTCTTCTCGCTGCTGTCCCACCAGGCCGGCGGGTACTCCTTTTACCGTGACGCGAAGATGCGGCGGCTCACGCGGTACCGCTACAACAACATCCCCGCGGACGCGGGCGGCCGGTACCTCTACGTCAACGACGGCGGCGACGTGTGGACCCCGTCGTGGCTGCCGGTGAAGGCGGACCTCGACCACTTCGAGGCGCGCCACGGCCTCGGCTACTCGCGCATCACCGGTGAGCGCAACGGCCTGCGGGTCGCGACGACGTTCTTCGTGCCGCTCGGCGAGAACGCCGAGGTGCAGCGCGTCGCGGTCACCAACACCTCGGACGTCGAGAAGACGGTCACCCTCTTCTCGTTCGTCGAGTTCTGCCTGTGGAACGCCCAGGACGACCAGACGAACTACCAGCGCAACCTGTCGATCGGCGAGGTCGAGGTCGAGCAGGACGGCCCGCACGGGTCGGCGATCTACCACAAGACCGAGTACCGGGAGCGGCGGGACCACTACGCCGTCTTCGGCGTCAACACGCGTGCGGACGGCTTCGACACCGACCGCGACACGTTCGTCGGCGCGTACAACTCCCTCGGTGAGGCGGCCGTGCCGCGCGCCGGGGTCTCCGCCGACTCGCTGGCCTCGGGTTGGTACCCGATCGGCTCGCACTCGGTGCGCCTCACGCTCGCCCCCGGCGAGACCCGTGACCTCGTCTACGTCCTCGGCTACCTCGAGAACCCGCAGGACGAGAAGTGGGCCGACGACGCGCACCAGGTCGTCAACAAGGAGCGCGCGCACGCGCTGCTCGGCCGGTTCGCCACCGCCGCCCAGGCGGACGCCGCGGTCGGGGCGCTGCAGGAGTACTGGACGAACCTGCTGTCGACGTACTCGGTGCGCTCGGGCGACGAGAAGCTCGACCGGATGGTCAACATCTGGAACCAGTACCAGTGCATGGTCACCTTCAACATGTCGCGGTCGGCCTCCTACTTCGAGACCGGCATCGGCCGCGGCATGGGCTTCCGCGACTCCAACCAGGACCTGCTCGGCTTCGTCCACCTCGTCCCGGAGCGGGCGCGCGAGCGCATCATCGACATCGCGTCGACGCAGTTCGAGGACGGGTCGGCCTACCACCAGTACCAGCCGCTGACGAAGCGCGGGAACAACGACATCGGCTCGGGCTTCAACGACGACCCGCTGTGGCTCATCGCCGGTGTGGCGGGGTACGTCAAGGAGACCGGCGACTTCTCGATCCTCGACGAGCCCGTGCCGTTCGACAACGAGCCGGGCTCGGAGGTGCCGCTCTTCGAGCACCTCACGCGGTCGTTCGACTTCACGGTCAACCATCGCGGCCCGCACGGCCTGCCGCTCATCGGGCGCGCCGACTGGAACGACTGCCTCAACCTCAACTGCTTCTCCACCGAGCCGGGCGAGTCCTTCCAGACGACGGAGAACAAGGCCGGCGGGCACGCGGAGTCGGTGTTCATCGCCGCGCAGTTCGTCCTCTACGGCGAGCAGTACGCCGAGCTCGCCGAGCGCCGCGGGCTCACCGAGGTCGCGTCGCAGGCCCGCAAGGTCGTCGACGAGGTCCGCGAGGCCGTCCTCGAGCACGCGTGGGACGGCCGCTGGTTCCTGCGCGCGTACGACTTCTTCGGCAACCCCGTCGGCACGGACGCCAAGCCCGAGGGCAAGATCTGGATCGAGCCGCAGGGCTTCGCCGTCATGGCGGGGATCGGCGTGGGCGACGGTCCGCACGACACCGAGGCGCCCGCGATCCAGGCGCTCGACGCGGTCGAGGAGATGCTCGGCACGCCGCACGGCCTCGTGCTCCAGTACCCGGCGTACACGACCTACCAGGTCGAGCTCGGCGAGGTCTCCACGTACCCGCCGGGGTACAAGGAGAACGGCGGCATCTTCTGCCACAACAACCCGTGGGTCATCATCGCGGAGACGGTCGTCGGGCGCGGTGACAAGGCGTTCGACTACTACAAGCGGATCACCCCGGCGTACCGCGAGGAGATCAGCGACGTCCACCGGCTCGAGCCGTACGTGTACGCGCAGATGATCGCCGGCAAGGAGGCGCCGCGCGCGGGTGAGGCGAAGAACTCCTGGCTGACCGGCACCGCCGCGTGGAACTTCGTCGCCGTGTCGCAGTACCTGCTCGGGGTGCGTCCCGACTGGGACGGGCTCGTCGTCGACCCGCAGATCGGCCCCGAGGTGCCGTCGTTCGCGGTGACGCGCGTCGCGCGCGGTGCGACGTACGAGATCTCGGTGACGAACTCCGGGGAGCGCGGCGCACGCGGCAGGCTCGTCGTCGACGGCACGCCCGTCGAGGGCAACCTCGTGCCGTACGCGCCGCCGGGCAGCACGGTCCGGGTCGAGGTCACCCTCTGACCAGGGCCTCGGTGCAGGGGGGACACCGATGACGATCACCGAGCCGCTCGTGCAGCCGGCGCCGGTCACCACCCGGGTGGCCGCCCCGGCCGGTGCCGTGACGCTGCGCAACGCGCAGTGGGAGGTCGACGTGCTGCCCGGCACGGGCGCCTCGCTCGGCGCGGGGCGCATCCGCACGGCCGACGGGGTGTGGCGCGACCTGCTGCGCCCCACCCGGCTGCGCTCGGCGGGCGACCCGGAGAAGACGGCGAGCTTCCCCATGGTCCCGTGGTCGAACCGGGTGCGGGACGGTGTGCTCACCTTCGAGGGGCGCCGCTGGCAGCTGCAGCGCAACGCGGCCGACGGCACCGCCATCCACGGCGCCGTCCGGCACGCGCTGTGGCACGTCGTCGAACGCACCGAGACCGCCACGACGCTCGCGGTGGAGACGTCGGAGCAGGTCGGCGTCAACTTCCCGTGGCAGTTCGGTGCGACCGTCCGGTACGCGCTCGACGGCCCGGACCTCGTCGTCACGACGTCGCTGCGCAACACCGACGTCGAGCCGTTCCCCGCCGGGTTCGGGCACCACCCGTACCTCAGCCGGGCGCTGCTGCCCGTCGGTGCGCCGGTGCGCGAGTACCCGCCGACCGCGGGGCCCGTGCTCCACGTGCCCGCCCGCCGCGGGTACCGCCTCGTCGGGGCCATGCCGGACGCGGCGGCCGGCGAGGTCCCCGCGCGCGCGGACTTCCGTACCCCGCGCCCCCTCGGTCCCGGGTTCGTCGACGACGTGCTCACCGACCTCGAGCCGGGGGCGCCGGTACGGGTCGACTACGTTGACGACGGCGTCGGTGTCGAGCTGCACGTCGACGACGTCTACCGTCACCTCGTCGTCTACGCCCCACGGCGGCGCTGCTACTTCGCGGTCGAGCCGGCGACGAACGTCAACGACGGGTTCTCGCTGCACGAGGCCGGCGTGCCGGGCACGGGTGTGTTCGTGCTCGAGCCGGGTGAGGAGCGGTCAGGGACGTTCCGGATGTCCGTGAGCGTCTGAGACCGCGGTCCGTCGCCCTCGTCGAGGTACCGCGGTACACGGGTCACTCGCCCGCGAGGTCATCCTGGGATCCGCAGTGACGCCGGCGGGAACTCGACGGTCACGCGCCGGAGCAGGGCCGGGTCGTCGGTCTCGAGGCGAGCCAGCTCGCCTGTCACGAGGTTGCGTACCGCCTGGTTCACCCGCCACGTCTCCACCGGGCCCGGCGGACGGATGTCATCCAACGTCGGGATGTGCAGCGGGATCGCTGCCCGGATCGCAGGGCCGACCGCGGACCATGCCTTCTTCTCGCGCTCGAAGAAACTCTCCGGCACGTCGACACGGCTGCCGGCGAACGGAACGGCGATCGCGGTGTGCATCACCTGCCCGCTGTAGAGGAAGTGCTCCTCGATGACGACGAACACCACGAAGCTGCGGTCCTGCGCGCGCGCGTCGAGCGTGATCCAGAGGTCGCTGCCCTCCCAGCGCAGCGCGCAGTCGATCTGGACCGGGACGGTCGACACCTCCCGTTCCTGCGCGTGGGACGGCGGAGACCACGCCAGCCCGATGAACGGCACGTCGAACGCCGGGCTGCCGGGCACGAGCGTGAACCTCTTCGGTCTGAGCAGCTCCCCCATCGGCCCGGCACCGGCAACGAGGTCGCTGATGTCGAGCTCAGGAACGGGTACCCACCAGGAGAAGGTCGGTGCCCGCAAGGAGACGGGACGCGCCGGCTGGACGATCTGGCTGCCCAGAGGGCTGGCGGTCCACTCGGGCACGAGATAGACCTCGTCGACGAGGCTGAACGGGTCGAGGCTCAGGTCGAGGACGTTGCGTGGTCCGCCGGGGTCGGCGGGACGGTAATGAGGGGTCTGGTACCCCAGGTAGGCGGGGCTTCCGTCCTCCTCGACGGGCCGTGTGACGTCCAGTGCTCGTAGCGCGACCTTG
The DNA here is from genome assembly GCA_023401045.1 of Actinomycetes bacterium. Classification (GTDB taxonomy): domain Bacteria; phylum Actinomycetota; class Actinomycetes; order Actinomycetales; family Cellulomonadaceae; genus Cellulomonas. The sequence continues at coordinate 1,903 of JAEXEM010000301.1, read as the reverse complement.
TAACGCGCGGCCCGGATTCCCCGCGAGATCCCTGCCGTCCGAGCGCTGACGATCGCGCGCGAGGTGTATGTCGTCTGGTGGGCGTCGGCAGAGATCACCTGGTTCGTGAACGGGATGCGGACGCTGACCTCACGGTCTTCCTGCTCGTGCTGCCACGACATCAGCCAGACCGCCTGGTCGCCGACCGTCTGGCTCTGGGACGGCTCGGCCGCCTCGCTGTCGCAGAGCGCCGCCGTCTGCAGGAGCTGGTAGTACCCGCTCGCGGCAAGGAGCTCGGCATACCTCTGTGCTGCGAGCGCGTTCGCGTCCGCAGCGCACTCGGCCGGGTTCTCGAGGACCCACGCGTACTCCCCCTGGAACAGCGACCTTCTCAGCCGCGCGCGGGGCGGCACCCAGTTCCATGTGAGCGCACCGTACTGGCGGCCCTGGTCCGGTCGGTCAGGACTGGTGTTGAGCCTGAAGAAGGTGTCGTCGTAGGCACGCATGTCGACAGCGCCCACATGCCACGGGCTTTCCGACGGATGCAGTACGGGGGACTTGCCCCAGCGCATCAGGGTCACGGAGAAGTCGGCCTCGGTGTAGTGCGTACGTGCGATCCCCTGCTCCAGCAGGCCCCGGGCGCGTTCTCGCAGCTTCGTGGCGAGCGTCGTGATCTCGTCGCGATGGTTGCCGTTCGACCGGTGGGCGGGGTCGACTGCTCGGATCGACGCGAGGAATGCCGACGTGGCGTAGCAGGCCATCGGGGCCATGAGGCGGTGGTCCGTCTTCACCTCGTCGTTGGCGGGCAGGCGAACTGGCGCCCATCCGCCGGACCCGTCGGGCCTGACGAGCTTGCTGTTGATCGCCTCAAGGGTCTGGTACGCGGGCCGGTTGAACGGCCACTGCCAGGTGGCCTGGTCAGTGAGCAGACCGATCGCGGCGGTGGCGGCTTGTTTGACTGACGAGAGCCTGGTGATGGCGTTGTCCACCTCGGCCTGTGTCGGTGGAGCCGTTGAGGTCGCCAGCCGTGCGATGTTGGCGCTCTCGGTCGTCAGGTCGGTGATGGCTCCGCGATGCTCTGCAAGCTTCTTCGCGTTGATCACTTGCGCGAGCGCCTCGCTTCTTGCTCTCAGCGCATCGATTCGCTCGAGGATCATCTTCTCGGTGTCGGACGGGCCGGAGCGGAAGACGTCAAGAGCCGTGAGAACACTCATGAACGCTGCGACCACAGCCGCCACGGGCGCGAGCGCACCGATGACCGCACTGATGCCCGCGAGGATGCCGAGGAACGCCTTGGCGTCGTCGACGCCGGCGAACACCCGGAGCGCGAGCTGGACGTCCTTGCTCGCGCGGATGCCGTCGAGCGCCTTCTTGACGTCGCCGAGCGTGTCCCGGAGCGTCTTGGCGTCGAAGGGGAGAACGCTCTCGGTCTCGGACACCACCGCGGTGGGCGGCGGCTTGTCGACGACGGAGCCGTCGGCCAGGAGGTACACGCCGTGGCCGAGATGCAGAGCGAAGCCGTCCGTGTCCATGCCGCCCCCAGGCACCGGTACTCAGGTCGGATCATCCTGTTGTGCGGAGTATGGCAGGCGTGTCCCGTGCTGTCACCGAGTGCGCTCCGGCCGGCGACCGGCGTGCGAGTGGTCCCTCCTGCCGAGCGCTGCTCCTGCGGGGCGTGGCGTCGGTGGGTAGCCGTGGGGCCTCAGCGGGCCGACGCCCGCCGGGAGACGACGACCGCCCCGGCCCCTGCCGCGAGCAGGCCCACGGCGAGCGCGGTGAGGCCCGGCGACGCCGGACCGGTCGCCGGGAGCTCGGGCACGGCGAGGACCGTCAGCCGCGCGGTCCCGCTCGTCACCGACCCGGCCGTGCTCGTCGCGGCGGCGCGCACGAGCACCCCCTCGTCGGTCGCGGTGGCGGCGGGGCG
>JAEXEM010000286.1 GCA_023401045.1 Actinomycetes bacterium | reverse complement strand
GCGGGCGCGCGCACGAGCACGACGACCTCCCGCCCGTCCCCCTGGACGAGCCGGTCGACGAGCACCCGTGGGTCGTCCGGCACCCGCACCGGCCGATCGACCCCGGCGAGCACGGCGAGGGCGTCGTAGAGCCGCCACGTGTCCTCGGGGTTGACCCGGCCCTGCGCGCTCGCGAGGTACTCCAGCGGGTACGTGCACAGCACCGCGCGCCCGGGGCCGTGGTCCTTGACGACGAGCGCCGGCCGGCCGTGCGCGTCGCGTGCGACGACCGTCGCGTCGAGGACGCTCACCGGCAGGTGGGCGCGTGCCTCGGCGTTCCCGGCGGCGCGGAACCGCAGCTCGTCCCCGGCGCGCAGGGACCCGAGGGCGGACTCGAACGTGAGGACGACCTCGTCGTCGTCGATGGGGTCGACGAGCCCGTACGCGAGCTCGCGCTGCACGCCGAAGAGCTCCTCGGTGCGGATCCACCACGGCCCGCGCTGCACCGGTGACTCGCCGGCGCAGTAGGACGCGTAGACGGTGGCACCGGACGCCGCGAGGTCGAGGAGCTGCACCCACGACGGCCCGCAGAGCTGCTTGACCGACGGCAGCAGGTAGAGGTCGTACCCCTCGGGGAGGCCGCCGTCCGTGCGCTCGCGGACCACCCCGACGGGCAGGTCGGCCTCGCGCGCCGCGACGTACGCCTGCTCGCCGGTGCGGACGATCAGCGCGCGCTCCTCCTCGGTGGTGAAGGGGTAGTCCGCCGCGAGGTGGGACGGCACGACGAGCGCCGCCTGCGCCGGGGCGCGGGTGCACCGCGGCAGGTCGATCGCCCGCAGCGTCGCGGCGAACCGCTCGAGCTCGAGCAGCGGCGGCTTCGGGGTGCCGTCGGACGTCGTGATCCCGAAGTGCAGCTCGAAGGGGTGGTGTGCGTAGGGCCGCTGGTCGAGGACCGTGTCGTAGTCGGTGTTGTTCCACGCGATCCAGCCGGTGGCGCCCGCGGTGAGCGTCGTGTGGAGCAGCTGGCGGTAGTAGGTCGCCGCCCCGGTGGGGGAGACGAAGTCGCTCGACAGCCCGAACTCCTCCATGACGACGGGCCGCCCGCCGACCGCGGCGAGCTCGCACACCCACGCGGCCTTGAGGTGCTGGCGCACCTGGTCGGACTCCATGCGGTAGACGTGCGGGCCGGTGAAGTCGACGAACGCACCGAGGTCGACCGTCGAGTACCCGTTGTCGTGCCCCGTCTGCTCGACGCCCCACGCGCCGTCGCCGATCGACACGGGCTGGTCCCCTCCACCGGCCCGCACCGCGTGCACCATGAGCCGCGCCCACGCCTCGACGTCCGCACGTCGTCCCTCGCCGCCGTAGATCGGCATCTCGTTCGAGATGAGCCACCCGGCGACGGCGGGGTGCCCGGCGAACCGTGCGGTGAGCTGCTCGACGTACCAGGCCTGCCGCCCGACCATCCACACGTCGGTGTAGAGGTCCCGCCCACCGCGCCACACCGGGTCCCAGTTCTCCCCGGACATGTGCCCGACGAGGAACGTCGGGACCGTCGTCATCCCCGCCTCGGTGTGCGCGTGGAGGAAGTCGGCGAAGCGGTCGAGCATCTCGGCGTCGAGCGTCGTCGGGGTCGGCATGACGTCCGGCCAGTAGAAGAACGAGCGGGTCATCGTCAGCCCGTGCCGGGCGAGCACGTCGAGCTCGGCCCGCACGAGGTCCGGGTCGTCGTGCCGCCACATGAGCGGCCCGCCGGCCCGTGACCAGAAGTTCGCGCCCAGCCACGTGACCGGCCCGCCCGGCCCGACGACGGACGCCGACGGGCGGGGCACCCCGCGCGTCACTTGACCGCCCCTGCGGTGAGCCCGGCGACGAAGTGCCGCTGCAGCAGGAGGAACCCGATGACCACGGGCACCGAGACGACGAGCGAGGCGGCCATGATCTCGTTCCAGTAGACGTTCGTCTGCGTCGAGTACTGCCGGATCCCCACGGCGAGCGTGCGGTTCGCCTCGGTCGTCATGACCGACGCGAAGAGCACCTCGCCCCACGCCGTCATGAACGCGTAGATCGCCACCGCGATGACGCCCGGCCGTGCGGCGGGCAGCACGACGCGGAACAGCGCGCCGATGGGGGAGCAGCCGTCGACCCGGGCCGCCTCGTCGAGCTCCTGCGGGATGTTGTCGAGGTACCCCGAGAGCATCCAGATGGAGAACGGCAGCGAGAACGTGAGGTACGTGATGACGAGCCCGATGCGGGTGCCGACGAACTGGAACCCCGTCTGCTGCTCGATGTTGACGAAGATGATGAACAGCGGCAGGAGGAACAGCACGCCGGGGAACATCTGCGTCGAGAGCACCGTCGTCGTGAACGTCGACCGGCCGCGGAACCGGTACCGCGAGACCGCGTAGGACGCGAACACCGCGATCGCCAGGCTCGCGAGCGTGGCCGCGCTCGACACGACGAGGCTGTTGACGAAGTACCTGGCCAGCGGGACCGTCGTCCACATGTCGACGAACGGCTGGAACGTGAGGTCGGTCGGCCACCACGAGAACGCCCCGCGGACGTCCTGCAGCGGCTTGAGCGACGACGTCAGCATGACGTAGAGCGGCAGCGCCGTGACGGCCGCGAGGAGGACGACGACCGCGGTGCGGTAGACCTTGAAGGCCCGGGTGTCATGCACGGCGCGACCTCCGGTTGAGGACGAGCAGGTAGACGCCCGTCACGAGCAGCAGGAAGAGGAGCAGGAGCACCGACATCGCCGCACCGGCGCCGAAGTTCCACGTGAGGAACGAGGCGTTGTAGATGTGGAACGAGATGAGGTCGCCCGCCGGTGGCTGCGACGTCCCGAAGAGGACGTACGGGGTGTTGAAGTCGTTGAACACCCACAGGAACATGACGAGGACGAGCACGAGGTTGACCGGCCGCAGCATCGGCACCGTGATCGACCACCACGACCGGAACGCGTGCGCCCCGTCCATCGCCGCCGCCTCGTACAGGTCGTCCGGCACCGACTGCAGCCCGGCGGTGAGCATGAGGAACGCGAACGGCCACAGCCGCCACGTCGCGACGACGACGATCGACACGAACGCGTTGCCCCCGATGAGCCAGAACGGCCGCTCGTCGAGCAGCCCGAGGTCCTCGACGAGCAGCTGGTTGACGACCCCGGTGTCCCGCTGGAGCATGAAGTTCCACGTGACGATGCCCGCGTACACGGGCAGCGCGTACGGCACGAGGAAGAACGTGCGGAACAGCGACCGGCCGCGGAACGGTCGCTGCAGCGCCACCGCCGCGGCCATCCCCAGTGCCCAGGCGACCCCGACGACGAGCACGGTGTAGCCGCACGTGATGGCGAAGGAGCTGAGCAGCGCGCGGCCCACGGCGCCGTCGAGGTCGAGGGCGACCTGGTAGTTGCGCAGCCCGACGAACGGCGCCGCCGACCAGTTGCGGATGAAGAACCGCGTGAGCTGCGTGAAGCTCATCCAGATGCCGGTGAGCATCGGCAGCAGGTGGATGAACAGCTCGAGCACCACCGCCGGTGCCAGCAGCGCGTACGGCAGCCACCACCCGCTGCGCCGGGTGCGGCGGCGGGGAGCGGTGCGCGCTGCGGGCACCGGCGGGGCGGTGGACGTGGTCGTCGCCACGGCGTCCTCCTCGGTGCGGTCCGCCGCCGTCAGCCGACCGACGCCTCGACCTGGTCCTGCGCGGTCTGCATGGCCTCGCGGACGTCGTCCTCGGTGACCGTGCCGCCGGTGGCGATCGTGGCGAACATCTTGTTCATCGCCTGCCCGACGGTCGTCTCGAACTGGTCCTCCGCCGGCACGAGGGGCAGCGGTGCGGAGCGCTCGTTGTAGATCTGCGTGAACGTCTCGGCGAGCTCGGGGTCGTCGGTGAAGACCGCCTTCGCGTCCTTGAGCACGGGCAGCGACGAGAACGGCTTGCCGAGGGTCGTCTGGACCTCCTCGCTCGTCATGTACTCGACGAGCTGCAGCGCCTCGTCCGGGTGGTCGGTGTTCGCGAACACCGAGATGTTGATGCCCGCGACGTGGCTCGCGACGTCGCTCTCCGCGTCCGCCGGGGCCGGGAAGGGCACGACGCCGTACGCGTCCGGGGCCATGCCGTTGGCCTCGATCGTCGCGTTGGCGTTGTTCTGGTTGAGGATCATCGCGGCCTTGCCGGCGGCGAAGTCGGTGACGGCGAAGGACGCGTTGTCGTACTGCGCGTTCGACGGGTTGGCGACGGCGTCGGTCTGCATGAGGTCGAGGTAGCGGACGATGCCGTCGACGACACCGTCCTCGGTGAACGTCGGGTTCCCGTCCTCGTCGAAGAGCTCGGCGCCGTTCTGCGTGGCGTTGATGAACGCGAAGTGGTTGTTCTCGGTGTAGCTGCCGGCGGCCAGCGCCATGCCGTAGACCCCGGTGGCCGGGTCGGTGAGCGTCTGCGCGGCCGAGACCATCTCCTCCCAGGTCGTCGGGGGCTGGAGGCCGGCCGCCTCGAACATCGCCTTGTTGTAGTAGAGCCCGTACGCGAGCCCGTACAGCGGCACCGAGGTCGGGTCGGTGCCCGGGGCGCCGCCGGTCTCCAGCGCCGTGTCGACGAACTTGTCCGCGCCGCCGATCGCGTCCATCGCGGCGTCGTCGAGCGGCAGGAAGGCGCCCGTGGCCTGCAGCGACACGGCCCACGTGTTGCCGATGTTGACGACGTCGGGGGCCTGCCCGGAGGTGACGGCCGTCTGGATGCGGGTCTGCAGGTCGCTCCAGCCGATGACCTCGAGGTCGACGTCGATGCCCGTCTCCTCGGTGAACTGCTCGAGCACCGGGGTGAGGACCTCCTTGTCGTTGTCGAGGCTCGTGCCCTGGTTGCTCGCCCAGTAGGTGAGCGTGACGTCACCGTCGGAGGACGCGGAGCCGCCGCCGCCCCCGCCGCCCGAGCAGGCCGCGAGGAGGAGGACGGGGACGGATGCTGCGGCGAGGTGGCGAAGCTTCACTGTGACTCCCTTGTCGAGTGCCGGGGGCGTGCCTAACCGGTTCAGTTCGCGAGGACAAACTACCCACGGACTGCGCCGAACGGGAAGAGTCGTGACGAACTCGTGACGGGAGTCAAGGGGTCGTGCCACTGCCCGCCCGGTCGCCGAGGGTGCCGGCAGGGTCGGTCAGACGGCGGCGGGGCCGGTGCTCGCGCGCACCCGCAGCTCGCTCGGCGGCGCAGCCTCGTCGCCGTCGCCGGCCCCGGCGATCTCCGCGAGCAGCGCCCGCGCGCACCGGCGGCCGAAGTCCCGCGGGTGACGGTCGAGCGCCGTGACCGGCGGGGCGCCGATCTCGCAGAGGAGGGAGTCGTCCCAGCTGACGACCGAGACCGCACCCGGCACGTCGACGCCCTCGCGCGCCGCCGCCCGGACCACCCCGAGCGCCATGACGTCGTTCGACGCGACCCACGCCGTCGGGCCCGGTCCGCGGCGCAGCCGCTCGGTCACCACGCGCTCCGCGGTTCCCATCGTGTAGTCGCCCTCGACGGTCTCGACGACGACCCCGACCCGGTCCGCGGCGGCACGCATGAGCAGGTCCCGCCGCTCCTCGTGCAGCAGGCCGGACGGGCCGGTGAGGTGCACGACGTGCCGGTGGCCGAGGCCGTGCAGCAGGTCGACGACCTGCCTCGCGTCGCCGTGCTCGTCGGGCACCACCGCCCGCAGCGCCGCCCCCGGCTCGGAGGCGCCGTTGAGCACCGCGGGCAGGCCGAGGTGGCGCACCAGCGGGATCCGCGGGTCGTCCCGGCGCTGGTCGAAGATCATCACCCCGTCGACCCGCCGTTCCTTGGCCCACCGCTCGTAGACCGCGAGATCCCTGCCGGGCTCGGTGCCGACCATCCGCAGCAGCAGGCCGTAGTCCGCGTCGATGAGCTCGGTCTCGATGCCCGAGAGGACGAGCATGTAGTACGGCTCGGTGCCGAGCAGGTCCGGGTCCCGCGAGAGCACGAGGCCGACGACCCCGGTGCGCGCCCCGGAGAGCGCGCGCGCCGACGAGCTCGGGTACCACTCGAGCTCGCGTGCGAGCGCGAGCACCCGGGCCCGCGTCTCGGTGCTCACCCCGGGCTGGCCGTTGAGCGCGTAGGAGACCGACGCCTTCGACAGCCCGAGGCGCCGCGCGAGATCGCCGATGGTCACGCGCTCGGCCATGCGCCGGATCCTAGCCGGGGAGGTCGGGAGCAGCGGGAGGTGCCGGACGGGTGGTGACGGCCCGGGACGTACCGCTCACGGGCGACGGCGCAGGGGCTACCACCCAGCGGGTCGACGTGCCGGCCCGCTCGTACGCTGGCGCCATGTCCGTCGTGAAGATCAACGCCATCTCCGTGCCGCCGGGTGCCGGGCAGGAGCTCGAGCGGCGGTTCGCCGCGCGCGCCGGCGCCGTCGAGGGGTCCCCGGGGTTCCTCGGCTTCCAGCTCCTGCGACCGGTGGCCGGGGAGGACCGGTACTTCGTCGTCACGCACTGGGCCGACGAGGAGTCCTTCGCCGCGTGGCGCGACGGGGACGCCCGGGCCGCGCACGCCGGGGACGGGGAGCGGCCGCGGCCGGTGGCGTCGGGGGCGGACCTGCTGGAGTTCGAGGTCGTGCTCGACGTCTCCCCGCGCTGAGCCGCGCCCTCCGGCACGGGCCGACGGCGACGGCGGCACGGCTCCGGCGTGCGTGTCAGGTAGCGCGCGTCGAGCCGCGCGCGACGAGCGTGACCGGCGAGACGATCTTCTCGGGCGGGGCGTCGGCGCCCGCCATCCGCCGTTCGAGCAGGCGCATCGCGGTCTGGGCGACGTCCTCGTGGTGGGGGTCGACGGACGTGAGACGCGGGTGGACGAAGTCGGTGAACGGCAGGTTGTCGAAGCCGGCGACCTGGACGTCCTGCGGCACGCGCAGCCCGGCCTCGGCGACGGCCGACATCCCGCCGAGCGCGACAAGGTCGTTGACGCCGAAGACCGCGTCGAAGGGCACCCCCGAGCGCAGGAACGCGGTCATGGCCTCGCGCGCGTCGTGCAGCGAGTAGTCGGCGACCGGGACGACGAGCCGGGGGTCGACCGGGATCCGGGCCTCGACGAGCGCCCGCTCCCACCCGGCGCGCCGGGACGACGCGATCCCGCGGTCGTCGCCGGTCCACCCGCCGAGCACGACGGGACGGCGCGCCCCGCCGGCGATGAGGTGCGCGGTCGCCGTGCGGGCGCCCTCGACGTTGTCGAGGCTGATGTGGTCGACCGTCGGGGGCATGGGCCGCTCGCCGAGCATGACGAGCGGGACACGGTGGCGGGCCTGCTCGATCTCGTCGTAGGTGAGGCCGACGGTCGAGAGCAGCACGCCGTCGAACATCCGCATCCGGGGCCGCGTGACGGCCGCGCGCTCGACCTCGGCGCGCGCGGAGGTGCGCTCGAGGACGAGGTGCCGGCCGGTCGCCTCGACGACGACGGCGAGCCGGTCGGCGATCTCGCCGAAGTAGTCGTGGTAGCTCGGCACGATGAGCGCGATCGTGTCCGACCGGCCGACGCGCAGGTGCCGCGCGGTGAGGTTGACCTCGTACCCCATCTCCTGCGCCGCGGCGAGGATCTTCGAGCGCGTGCTCTCCGAGACCCTCCCGCGGTTCGTCAGCGCGTTGGAGACGGTGGTCACCGTGACCCCGGTCCGCCGTGCGATGTCGCTCATCGTGACCATCGAGACCTCCGGCGTGGATCATGGCAGACAACCCGCTGGTGGTTGACCACGTTTGTCCGCCCGTGGCAGCCTGCGGACCTGATCCGCACGGAGATCACCCGGGAGTCCCGATGACGCGACCGACGAGGTGCCACCGCCTCCGTGCCGCGCGCCTCGGTGCGGCGCCGGCGGGCCGACCCTCGTCGCGCCGGGCCGAGCCCCCGCCGTCCTCGCACGGCTGACGGCGCCGACGCGGGCCGATGCCACCCCACCGAGGGATGGCGCTGTCCCGCGGTCGGGTGGCTGCCCACGCAGCGGCGCCCGCCCCGCTTCACGCCCCCGGCCGAGGGGGCGTGCGCACGCGGTTGCTTAATCGTTACTTCACAGCCTTGACGCTCGAAATCCGGCGGCCTAGCCTCCGGGAAAATCGTTCCTTCCGGATACGTGTCCCGACGTCGGGACCGTCCCGGTCGTCGTCGTCGACGTCCGTGACGGGCCGCTCGGCCACCGCCACGGGGAGCGAGCGGTCCGGTCACCGGTCGGACCACGGAACTCGATGAGGAGACGTACATGCTCAATGGCGAGACGTACACGGGGCGTGCGCGCCACCTGCGTCGCCGCGGCACCGCACTCGGTGCCGCCGCCGTCGCCGCGGCGCTGGGGCTGGCCGCCTGCGGCGGCGGTGGCGGCAGCAGCGACGACAACGCCGGCGCTGAGGGCCAGGAACTGGAGTGCTCCACGGAGAGCGTCGCCGACGAGCAGTGGAAGGCTGCCGAGCCGCGCGAGTTCTCCCTGCTGTGGACCGACTGGGCGGACTACCCGATCACGGACACGTGGGAGTTCTTCGACGTGATCGAGGAGCGGACGAACGTCAGGCTCAAGCTGACGAACATCCCGTTCAGCGACCACGAGGAGAAGCGCTCGCTGCTCATCAGCGCCGGTGACGCGCCGCAGATCATCCCGCTCATCTACACGGGCGAGGAGCAGCAGTTCGCCGCGTCCGGCGCCGTGGTGCCGCTGAGCGACTACATCGACTACATGCCGAACTTCAAGAAGTACACCGAGGAGTGGGACCTCGTCGACATGGTCGACGACCTGCGCCTGGACGACGGCAAGTACTACATGACCCCGGGCCTGCACGAGGTCTCGGTCCCGATGTTCTCGATGATCATCCGCAAGGACGTCTTCGACGAGGTCGGTGCACCGGCCCCCGAGACGTGGGAGGACCTGGAGAAGGGCCTCGAGCTCATCAAGGCGAAGTACCCGGACTCCCAGCCGCTGGCCGACGGGTTCGAGGGCGGGGCCATCACCAACTACGCGGCGCACGCGTTCGGCACGGTCGCCGGCTGGGGCTTCGGCGACGGCGCCTGGTGGGACGAGGACAAGGGCGAGTTCGTGTACGCCGGTGCCACCGACGGCTACAAGGACATGGTCACCTACTTCGCCGGTCTGACCGAGAAGGGCCTGCTCGACACCGAGTCCTTCACCGAGGCCAACGACGGCGGCGGCACGGTGACCGAGAAGGTCGCGGCCGAGAAGGTGTTCGCGGCCTCCGGCGGTTCGTGGACCGTGCAGGAGTTCGCCACGGCGCTCGACGCCGCCGGTGTCACGGACTACGAGCTCGTCCAGATCGCGCCCCCGGGCGGTCCGGCGGGCCAGATGGTCGAGCCCCGCAACTTCTGGAACGGCTTCATGCTCACCGCCGACGCCGCGAAGGACGAGAACTTCTGCGACCTGCTGCACTTCACGGACTGGCTGTACTACAACCAGGACGCCCGTGAGCTCATCCAGTGGGGCGTCGAGGGCAAGCACTACACGAAGGACGCCGAGGGCAACTACTCCCTCAACCCGGAGTACACGCTCAAGTCCCTCAACCTCAACCCGGCGGGCACGATCGACATCAAGAAGGACCTCGGCTTCGCCAACGACGTGCTCGTCGGCTCCACCGAGTCCATCGAGCTGAAGATGTCGTACAACACCCCGGCGTACGGCACGTACATCGAGGCCATCCAGGAGACCCGGACGCCGCGTGACCCGTTCCCGCCGCACCCGCTGGACGAGATGGAGCTCGAGCAGTCCTCGCTGCTCGGCACGCCGCTGAAGGACACGGTCGACACGGCGACGCTCGCGTTCATCCTCGGGCAGCGCGACCTCTCCGAGTGGGACGCCTACGTGAGCGGCCTCGAGGGCCAGGGCCTGTCGAGCTACATGGAGCTCATCAACGGGGCCTACGAGCGGGCCAACGAGAACGGCTGACCTGAGCCGACGCTCCACCGGCA
>JAEXEM010000363.1 GCA_023401045.1 Actinomycetes bacterium | reverse complement strand
ACGCCGGCCACGGCGGTGCCGACCCGGGTTCCGGTGGCGGGTGACGCGGCCTCCCCGGCAGGTACGGGCGCGCTCGGTGCGGCCGCCGCCGGCACGCCGAGCGTGACGAGGGCCGCCACGACCGCGATGACGACGCTCCTCATGGCACCTCCTGCTGCGTGGACCCCGTGGCCGGGCGGACGGTGGTGAAGGTGAACGTCAGGCGGTGCTCGGGCTCCTCGTCGGGGTCGAGCCCCTCCGCGACCGTCGCCGTCCAGGTGTCCGACCCGGCGACGGGCACCGGCTGCTCCGCACCGGGCACGTCGACGGACCCACCCGCCGTCACGGTGTCCTCGTGCGTGCCGGTGAGCGGGGCCCACCGGGCCACGAGGCACCAGTACTCGGACGTCGGCGCCGCAGCGTCGGTGTACGTGGTGCCCCACGGCGTCGAGGTGAGGGCGGAGCCGCCCGACACCTCCGTCGTGCACGCCTGCGCGTCCTCGACCCGGGTGAGCGCCCACGTCGACGCACCGAAGAGCCCACCGCTCACCGACGGCTCGACGGTGTACGTCAGCCCGAGGTTCCCCTGCGCGAGCGAGTCCACCTGGACGGGCACCGCGACGGCTCCGTCCCGGTGGAGGACGTGCGCCTCGTCGGGTCCGAAGGTGAAGGTGAGAGCGGCTCCGTCGTGCGACGCGTACTGCGCGAGGCCTCCGGTGGGCGCCGGCGCCCCCACCCCGAACACCGCGCCGCCGACCGGCAGCCGTGCCCCGACCACCTCGCGGTCGCTCCACAGCGCCGCTCCGGCGCCCAGACCGAGGCCCACGAGCACGGCGAGGACGACGGTGGCCGCCGTGGTGGCGAGCGGACGCCGGCGCGAGGCGGGACCTGCGTGGCTGCTCATGGCGTGAACCCCTCCCCGTCGCGGACCTGGTCGAGCTCGAGCTCGACGCTCCCGAGCGCCACCGCGGCGCCGCCGCGCGGGCCCGGGGCACCGGACGCGCCCGGGGCCCGTACGAGGACGTCGCCCGCGAGGCTCACGGTGACGACGAGCCGCCACGGCTCGTCGCCCCAGCCCGCGAGGACGTCCGGCGTGACGTGCTCGGGTGCCGACGGCACGACGACAGGGCTGCCGAGCGGCGTCACCGCGCCGGTGCGGCCGTCCGGGGTCGTGACGACGTACGTCGCCGTCACCCCGTCGGGCACGACGGGCTCCTCCGACCACGACACCGTGAGGCGCGCGGCGACGTTGTCGCCCTCGAGCCGCGCACGGAACTCCTGGGTGACGACGATCGTGTCGCCCGGGGTCGCGAGGTGGTCGACGGTCCCGTCGTCGAGGACGGAGCCGCTGCGCGGCTGCGCGACGTCCGCGCTCGTCTCCTGCCAGGCCGCCTGCCCGACGAGCTCGACGTCGAGGTCGCCGGTGGTGACGACGCCGCGCGCGACGGTCCCGTGCTGCCCCCACAGCGCGTACGTGAGGCCGGCGACGAGGGCCGCGACGAGCAGACCGACGAGCGCCGGGTGCAGGACGCGCCGTGTCATCGCGCACCCCCGTGGCCGAGGACGTGGACGGGTCCGCGCCGGTGGTCCGCGTCGCTGCCGCGAGGGCTCCGGCCCCCGGGTCGCAGCAGCATGACGGCGGCGTACCCGAGGAGGACGGCGGCGGTGCCGCCGACGACGGCGTCGCGGTGCCTGCCGAGCCACAGCGACAGGTGCCCGACCCACGGCACGTGGTAGAGCGCCACACCCTTGACCTGCTCGGGCACGAGCGGGTCGTCGTCCGCCCCGTTGGCGTCACCTCGGGTGACGAAGGTCGCGCCCCGCGTGGAGACGACCTTCTCGACGACGCGGTGGGTGACGAGCGCCGGGTCGTCCGAGACCGGCTGGAAGGTGACGACGTCACCGACCTCGACCTCACGCGCCGCGTCCTGCACCCCGCGCACGACGACGACGTCGCCGGGGTCGTACGTCGGCACCATCGACCCGGTGAGCACCGTGAGCGCCGCCCCGCCGAGCAGCCGCGGGACGACCGCGAGCAGCACCGCCGCCGCGAGCACGACGGCGAGCGCGCACGTCGTCGCCGCGGACAGCACGCGGTGCGCGGCTGCGGGGTGAGCACCTGTGGTCGGGCTGCTCATCATGTCCTCCTCGTGTGCCGTCGGGCGTCCGGTCCGCCGGGTGGGCGGTGCCGGGCACGTGGTGGGGCAGGCAGCCACCTGCCCCACCACGCGGGGTCACGGCCCGACCGTGGGCGTCGCGGCGGGACGGAAGTCCGCCCCCGTGCGCACCTGCTGCAGCGTGACGTCGAGGTCGTCGAGCACCGTCTGCGCCTCGGCCGACGTGGTGCCGGTCACCGCCGCGTCGAAGGTGACCGTGACGACCGCCGTGAGGTCGGCGGTGCCGTCCTCGTCGACGACGACGGTCGGCGTGGGGTTCTCGGGGTCGCCCGCGTCCTGCCCCTGGCGGTGGGCGGCGAAGCGGAGCGCCGCGTCCTCGCCGAGCGCGCCCGTCGCGAGCACGGTGCCCGTGGCGTCCTCGACCGCGTACGTCACGGACACCCCCTCGGGCAGGGAGCCCGGCTCGACCGTGCCGACGCCGAGCTCGGCCACGAGGTTGTCACCGACGAGGGTGACCCCGATGGTGGCCGTGCCCTCGACGACGTCACCGGGCACCATCCGCCAGGTGCCGGTGTCCGTGATGGGGTGCGGGGAGTCCGTGCGGTCGGGCGACACGTCGACCCAGGTGATCTCGCCGGCGTCGACGGCGAGCGTGCCGTTCGTGATGACGCCACCGGCGACCGAGTCCTGCGCGCTCCACAGCGCGAACGTCGTGCCGCCGAGCAGCAGGGCGACGCCGGCCACGCCGGCGACGGCGCCCTTGGTCCTGTTCCTCATGGTTGCCTTGCCTTCCTGGTCGTCGCCCGGACGGGCGGGTCAGCACCTCCCCGGGCGGGAGGGTGCGGGTCTGGTGGCAGCGGTCGCCGCCCGGTCACGGTCGGGGGACGACGTCACGCGCGGCGGTGCAGGTGACGCTCGCCCCCGCGGCGAGCTCGGGGACCGTCACCGTCGTGCCGGTGAGTCCCGCGCCGCAGTCGAGGTCGACGGCGGCCCCCGTGACGAGCGGCTCGCCGTCGCGGCTCTCCGTCACGAGGTCGGTGACGACGAGGCCGCGGACCGGCAGGGAGCCGATGTTCGTCACGACGTAGCGCCACCGCACCGCCGTGCCCGGGGCCAGCGACGCCCCGTCGGCGAGCGGCCGGCCGTCGGCGTCCGCGGTCTTCTCGACGGTGAGGCCGACCCGGTGGACGTCGAGCGTCGCGCAGCGCCCGGCCCCCTCGGCGGCCGTGCCCGTGCAGGTCAACGGGCCGAGGAGGTCCGGGGTCGTGCTCGTCACGAGGGCGGTGTTGCGGATGACCCCGGCGGCCGAGCGCAGGGCCTCGGTGCGGTCCAGCTCGTACGTCAGCTCCACCGTCTCCCCGGCACCGAGCGGCCCGGACCAGACGAGGGGGTCGTCGGCGACCTGCCGCCACGACGTCGGCAGCTCGACCCGGGCGACGCTCTCGCCCTCGACGAGGCCGTCGAGCACGTCGACGACGTGCACCGGCTCCGGGAACGCGACCGCGCCGGTGTTGCGGACCGTGATCGTGTACCGGACCGTCCAGGGCCCCGCGGTGACGTACGCCGTGTCCGCGCGCTTCGTCACCTCGAGCCCGACGAGCTCGATCGTCCAGTCCTCGGTCTCACCCGCGACGGCCGGCCCCGTGGCGGATGCGAGGTCCGCCTCGCGGGACGAGGTGCGCAGCCGGAGGAACGACGTGCCGCCCGTCGCGTCGGCGGGCACCTGGGGCCAGGTGAGCACCACCGTGCGCGAGGTGGCCGACGCGTCGGTGCAGTCGACGGTCTGCGACGCCTCGTCGGCGTCGAACGCGCCGTCCCGGTCCCAGTCGGCCCAGCCCCTCACGTACCCGCCGCGGCAGACCAGCTCGGGCGACGTGTAGGACGCCCCGGCGACGCGCTCGACGTCGACCGCGGCCGGTCCGGTGCCTCCCGTGAGCGCCTCCTCGTCGGGCTGGTCACCGGTGGCGTCCGCGCTGGCCGGCAGCGTGACGTCGGCGACGGCGTCGGCGCCGAGCGTGACCGCAGGCGCACGCCGGACCGCGACCGCCGCGTCGACCGGCCGGCCGGACACGTACCCGGCCAGCGGCATCCACGAGTCGACGAGGCCGCCGTCCCAGGTGGGCTCGACGACCGCGCCGGCGGACCCGTAGCCCTCGGGGGCGTCCCCGTGGTCGACGCCCAGGACGTAGCCCACCGCGAAGGCGCTGTACCCCTGGCCCTGCATCTCCACCTCGAGGCGCTGCACGTCCTGCGCGAGGAGGACCGCCGTCGCCGACCCCGCGGCGCACTGCGTCTGGGTGTTGTGCAGCCGCACGGTCCAGTGCCGGGCGCCGTTCCACGTCCCGTCCCACACCGTCGCGGTCGCCGTGTTCTCACGGTCGGCGCAGCGGCCGTCGTAGGTGTCGAGGACGCGCCACGGCGTCCGCTGCGTGCCCTGCGGCGTGGCGGCCGTCGCCTGCACGTACTCCTGGACCGTCTGGCCCTGCGGGTTCGGGCCGACGTTGAGCGACTCGGCCTCGGCGAGCACGAGCCCGCCGAGCGGGACGTCGTGCCGGTCGCCGGTCGACGTCACGACGGCCGCGGCGCAGGAGACGGCGAACCGGCTGAAGCCGTTGTCACTCCCCGCCGCGTGCCGGACCCCGGCCGGCGGCATGCCCGGGTAGAGCAGGCCGAGGCCCGCGGTCGACGAGCCGGGGGTGTCGCCGCCCCACGTGACGGTCCCGGGCCGGTACGCGACGACGTCGTCGCCCTGCAGCTTGTCGAGCGTGCACGTCACCTCCAGGCGTGCGCCGTCCCCCATCGCGTGCCGGTTCGTCACGGTCGTGACGGAGCTCGGGTCGACAGGGTCCTCCGACTCGACGGGCGCACCCTCGGTGCCCCAGGACACCCACGCGATGTCGGACCGTGCCCCCGCCGACGCCCCCGTCGCGTGGACGGGGACACCGGTGGAGCTCTCGGCGGCCGGCCGGGCCGTGCTCGCGCGCCCGACGGGCTGCGCACCGGCCGGGAGCAGGTCCCCCACGGGCACCAGCGCGAGCGGCACGGCGAGCGCCGCAGCCCCGGCGAGCGCCAGCGAGCGGCGGCGCGGCCGGAGGACCCCCGACGTCCGGGTCGGTGCCGTCTGCATGCCGATCCTGCGCATGCCCTTCCTCCTGCTGCGTGCTCCGTCTCACCACGCCGGGCGGAGCGTTGCTCCATCCGGGTGACGGCACCAGTACGCAGGCACAGCCCAGCGGCTGTCGAGTACGGCAAGAGGGACATCGGACGGCACAGCGTCCTCAACTGGACGCCTGTCCAGCACGCCGCGTCGACGCGGCGGGGGCAGCCCCCGGCCCCAAGGACCCGACCCCCCCAGACCAAACCC
>JAEXEM010000245.1 GCA_023401045.1 Actinomycetes bacterium | reverse complement strand
GGCCGGTGGCTCGTCGCCGCAGCTGCAGGCCGCGCTCGCCGCGCTCGACGCCCAGCAGGCCCAGCTCGACGCCGCCCGCGCCGAGGCCGAGGCCGGCCAGGCGCAGATCGACGCCCAGCGTGCCGAGCTCGAGGCCGGCCGCACCCAGCTCGAGCAGGGCGAGGCGCTGCTCGACCTCGCCTCCGAGATCCGCACCGTCTCCGAGGACGGCACGACCGCCGTCGCGACCGTCGTCTTCAGCGAGCGGCACGAGGACCTCGCCCCGGGGACGATGACGACCGTCGTCGAGACCGTCACCGACGCCGCGCCCGACGGTGTCGTCGTCGAGTTCTCCAACGAGATCGCCGGTGGCGCCACCGCGATCGGCAGCGGCTCGACCTCCATCGGTGGGGTCTCCGAGGCGATCGGCGTCGGCGTGGCCGCGCTCGTCCTCGTCGTCATGCTCGGCACGCTCGTCGGTGCCGGTCTGCCGCTGCTCAACGCGCTCGTCGGCGTGGGCGTCGGCGTCGGCGGCGCGATGGCGCTGTCCGACGTCATCGAGATGTCCTCGGTGACCCCCGCGCTCGGCGCGATGATCGGCCTCGCCGTCGGCATCGACTACTCGCTCTTCATCCTCAACCGGCACCGTCGCCAGCTGCGGGCCGGCATGCCCCTCGGCGAGTCGATCGGCCTGGCGAACGGCACGAGCGGCAACGCCGTCGTCTTCGCCGGGAGCACGGTCATCATCGCGCTGCTCGCGCTCAACGTCACCGGGGTGCCGTTCCTCGGCCTCATGGGGACGATCGCCGCCGTCGCGGTCCTCGTCGCGGTGCTCGTCGCCGTCACCCTCACGCCCGCCGTGCTGGGGCTCGCCGGGCTGCGCCTGCTGCCGCGCCGGCACCGGGACGTCTCCGCCGCTCCCGTCGCGCACGAGCCGCCCCCGGCGATGCGCACCTCGCGCGCCTGGCTGTCGATCGTCGCGGGCGTCGCCCTGCTCGGCGTCGTCGCGCTCCCCGCCCTCGGCATGCGCCTCGGCCTGCCGACCGGCGCCTCGGAGCCGGAGGACTCGACGCAGTACCGCGCCTACCAGCTCATCGACGAGAAGTTCGGCGAGGGTGTCAACGGCCCGCTCGTCGTCGTCGCGGACGTCCCCGGCGGCACCGCCGAGGAGGACCTCGTCGCGACCCAGGTCGCGATCGGCGAGCAGCTCATGGCCGTCGACGACGTCTCGGCCGTCGCGCCCGTCGTCGCCAACGACGACGGCTCCGTCCTCGTGTTCCAGGTCGTCCCCGTCGGCGGCCCCGACTCGGAGTCGACCGAGCAGCTCGTCCACGCGCTGCGCGGGCTCGAGGTCGACGCCGACGGCACTACCGTCGAGCTGTCCGTCGCGGGCAACGCGAGCGCCAACATCGACATCTCCGACAAGCTTGCCGCGGCCCTGCCGCTCTACCTGCTGCTTGTCGTCGGGCTGTCGTTCGTCATCCTCGTCGTCGTGTTCCGCTCGCTGCTCGTGCCGCTCGTCGCGACCGGCGGCTTCGTGCTCTCGCTCGTCGGGGCGCTCGGCGGTGTCGTCGCGGTCTACCAGTGGGGCTGGCTGGGGTCGGTCTTCGACGTCCACCACCCCGCACCGGTGCTGAGCTTCCTGCCGATCCTCCTCACCGGGATCCTCTTCGGCCTGGCGATGGACTACCAGCTGTTCCTCACCTCGGGGGTGCGGGAGGCCTACGCCCACGGCGCCCCGGCGCGCCGCGCGGTGACCGAGGGCGTCGCCGCGGGCCGCGCCGTGGTCACCGCCGCCGCGATCATCATGGTGTCGGTCTTCGGCGGGTTCATGTTCTCCCACCTGTCGGCCATCCGGCCGATCGGCTTCGCGCTCGCGTTCGGTGTCCTGCTCGACGCGTTCGTCGTGCGGATGCTCATCGTCCCGGCGTTCCTCCACCTGCTGGGGGACAAGGCCTGGTGGCTGCCGCGCTGGCTCGACCGACTGCTGCCGGACGTCGACGTCGAGGGTGCCCGCCTCGAGCGGCAGCACCCGGCCGCGACGCCGGCCGGCGCACGCGAGACGATCGAGGCGTAGCGCCTCGACGGGGGCACGGCGGCCCTACCCTGTGTCCGCGGCGCGTCGGGCGCCGCTGGACGCGCGGACGAAGGTGGCACATGGCGGGCGGTCTGGCAGCACTCCTCGACGACGTGGCGGCGCTCGCGCGCCTCGCCGCGGCCTCGGTGGACGACATCGGGGCGGCGGCCGGGCGTGCGAGCGTCAAGGCCGCGGGCGTCGTCATCGACGACACCGCCGTGACGCCTCAGTACGTCCACGGCGTCACCGCGAACCGTGAGCTGCCGATCGTCTGGAAGATCGCGCGCGGGTCGCTGCGCAACAAGCTGGTCTTCATCCTCCCGGCGGCGCTGCTGCTCAGCCAGTTCGTGCCGTGGCTGCTCACGCCGATCCTCATGGCCGGCGGCACCTACCTCGCGTTCGAGGGTGCCGAGAAGCTGTGGGAGGCGGTGACCGGCCGCGGGCACGGCGAGGCCGAGGCCCAGGCCCCGGCGGTCGTCCAGGGGCCCGACGCGGAGAAGCGCGTCGTCGCCGGTGCGATCCGCACCGACCTCATCCTCTCCGCCGAGATCATGGTCATCGCCCTCGACGGGGTCGCCGACCAGGCGCTCGTCTCCCGCGCGCTCATCCTCGTCGTCGTCGCCATCGGCATCACCGCGCTCGTCTACGGCGTCGTCGCGCTCATCGTCAAGATGGACGACATCGGCCTGCACCTGGCCCGCGGGCGCAACGGCGCCTCGGCGGCGCTCGGGCGCGGGCTCGTCGCCGCCATGCCGAAGGTCCTCGCGACGCTCTCGACCGTCGGGATGGTCGCGATGCTCTGGGTCGGCGGGCACATCCTCCTCGTCGGCGTCGACGAGCTCGGCTGGCACGCACCCTACGAGCTCGTCCACCACCTCGAGGAGGCCGCGCACGGTGTCGCCGGGGTCGGCGGCTTCCTCGCGTGGCTCGCCGGGACGGGGGCGTCGGCGCTCGTCGGGCTCGTCGTCGGTGCCGTCGTCGTGGTCGTCATGCACCAGGTGCACCGGGTGCGGGGGCACCGGGCGGCGCACTGACGTCCTTCCGGGCGGCCGCCCCGCGCGGTCGGCCGGACGCCCTGCTCAGTCCGTCGACGGTCCGAAGCGCTCGGCCCGGATCGCGGACGCCTCGTGCCCGAGGACGAGGAGCATCCCCGTCATCGCCTCGACGAACGACGTCGGCCCGCACACGTAGCAGACCGGGGCGAGCGCGGCGGGCCAGCCGTGCCGGGACAGGTCCCGCAGCCCGATCCGGCCGACCGGGCGCGGCGCGTCCGGGGGAGCGGCACGCGTGAACCACACCTGCGCGTCGACCCCGTCGGCGTGCGGGCCGGTGAGCTCGTCGAGGAACATCGCGTCGGTCGGCATCCGCACGGAGTAGAGCACCCGTACCGGCGTGCGGTCGCCGGCGGCGCGGCGGGCGCGCACCATCGCGACGAGCGGTGTGATCCCCGAGCCGCCGGCGAGCAGCAGCACCGGTGCGCCCGACGCGGTGCCGGGCTCCCAGACGAACCAGCCGCCCACGGGTCCGCGCACCTCGATGCCCGCGCCGACCGGGAAGTCGTCGACGAGGTACGTCGAGACCTCCCCTGCCATGACGCGCTGCACGGTGACCGCCACCCGGGTGGGGTGCGCGGGGTCGGTCGGTGCGCTCATCGAGTAGGCGCGCGACGCGGTGTAGCCGTCGTCGGCGGTGAGCCGCAGGTCGACGTGCTGGCCCGCACGGTGCCCCGGCCAGCCCGGCACGTCGAGGACGAGCGTGCGCGCGGTCGCGGTCTCGTGCCGGGCGTCGACGAGCGTCGCGGGCTGCCAGCCGCGCGCGCAGGCGTACCGGTCCCCGAGGCGCGCGGGCCGGGTCGTCGCGTCGGCCGTCATCAGTCGCCCTGGTAGCGCTGCTCGCGCCACGGGTCGCCGTAGTCGTGGTAGCCGTACCGCTCCCAGAACCCGGGCTGGTCCTGGCGCAGCAACCGGATCGAGCGCACCCACTTCGCGGACTTCCACAGGTAGAGGTGGGGCACGAGCAACCGCGCCGGCCCGCCGTGCACGGGCTCGAGCGGGCGGCCGTCGTACCCGTGCGCGATCCACGCCCGCCCGCCGAGCAGGTCCGCGACCGGCAGGTTCGTCGTGTACCCGCCGTAGCAGCCGACGAGCGCGTACTGCGCGGCGGACGTGACGTCGCCGAGCAGGACGTCGAGGCTGACGCCGCGCCACCGGGTGCCGAACTTCGACCAGCGCGTCACGCAGTGCAGATCGACGACGACGTCCTCCTGCGGCAGCGCCATGAGCTCGTCCCACGTCCAGCGCCACGTCGCGTCGTCCTCGGAGCGGACCTCGAGCTCCCACCGGGCGGTGTCGATGTTCGGTGTCGGGCCCGCCGACAGGACGGGGAAGTCGTGCACCTCGTACTGCCCGGGCGGCAGCGCGACACCGGACGACCGGGGGCGCCCCCGGAACCCGGGGGTGAACCGCGCGCCCTCGTCGGTCATCTGCACATGAAACACCCAGCGGCGTCGCGGCCACCAGGGGTGCGGCGCGGGAGGAGGTTGCGGGTCCCGCGCCCGGGCCCGCGGACCTGCGCGGCCCGGCGGGGTGACCGGTGGCATAGTGGCCTGGCCCGGGGAGCAGCCCGGCGGGAGGCCGGGCAGGGCCCGAGGACGGAGACGTGGTGGCGAGGCAGCGCAAGGAACGGCTCGACGCGACGACGTGGCTCGCGAGGTACCTCGTCGGCCCCGCCGAGGTGAGCGACCCGCGCCGTGCCGGACGTGCCGTCACCGACGACGAGCAGGCGCGCGAGCAGGGGCTGCGCAGCGAGTTCGAGCGGGTCGTCGACCCCTCCGGCCGGGTCTACCTCGTCCCCCGGGACGAGAACGCCTGAGCGGGCCAGGTGTCCGCGGGGCTGGCAGCCTCCGCGGTCGTCGCGTGACCGCCCCGGTCACACCCGTCGTCGGCGCTCGGCTGCACCGACCGGGAGCACCCCGTCGGTGAGGGTGTCGGGGGTGCCGAAGCGGTGCGCGGTCGCGCTCACCGCCTGCTCCCGCAGGAACGGGAGCAGCTCGACGCGTCCCGCCTCGGTGACGGTGTGGTCCCACACCGCGACGTCCGGACGGCCCGCGGTGGCGTCCGCGACCTCGGCTCCGACGAGGCGGACCCGCCCGCCGGCGAGCGCCCCGAGGCGCACCTGCCAGCCGGCGTCGTCCTCGACGTGGACGGTGCCGACCGCGGCCACGGCACGCGCGAGCCGCCCGGGCAGCGGCTGCGGCACGGAGACC
>JAEXEM010000361.1 GCA_023401045.1 Actinomycetes bacterium | reverse complement strand
GCCCTTCCCCGCCCCCGCCGCCCTCGCGCCGTTCGCCGGGGACCCGGGCGTCGTCGACGCGCTGCCGGGCGCCGGCTGAGGGTCGTCCGCGCGGCGGACCCGGCACGGGTGCGCAGGGCGGCCGGGTCGTCCTCGTGACGGATCCGGGGGCGCCACCAGCGCTCTAGCATCCTCGTCATGGCCGGAGCACCGCTGCACGAGGACGTCGGCCCCGGCCGCGCACGTCGGGTGTGGGGTGTCACCTGGCGGATGCTGATCGGCGTCCTCCTGGGTGCCGGAGCCGCGCTGGGCACGTACGTGACGCCGGGCGAGGGCGCACGCCCCCTCCTGCCGACGCAGTGGTGGGTGTGGGACGTCGTCCTCGGCGTCGTCGCGGCCGTCCTCTACACCCGGCGCCACCGGGACCCCCTCCTCCTGTGCGGTCTCGTCATCGCGCTGGCGAGCGTGTCGGTGTCGAGCTCCGGGTTCGCGACGCTCGCGCTCGTGTCGCTCGCGACCCGTCGCCGGTGGCTCGAGGTGACGGCGGGCGGCGCGCTGTTCTTCTGCTCGTCCCTCGTCAACGACCGCCTCCTCGTCGTCACCGTCGAGCCCGGGGAGAACGTCCAGGGCGTGCTCGGGATCACTCTCGGGTTCTCGCTCGTCACCACGGCGCTGCTCGCCGTGACGGGCCTGTTCATCGGCGGCCGCCGGGCCCTCGTCGCGTCGCGGCGCGAGCAGGCCCAGACGTTGCGGCGCGAGGCCGACGTCCGCGCCGAGTCGGCCCGCGCCTCGGAGCGCAACCGCATCGCCCGGGAGATGCACGACGTGCTCGCCCACCGGCTGTCCCTCGTCGCGCTGCACGCCGGTGCGCTGGAGTACCGCGCCGAGCTCGACCCCGACCAGGTCCGCGAGACCGCGGCCGTCGTGCGTGAGAGCGCCCACGCCGCGCTCGTCGAGCTGCGCGAGGTGCTCGGGCTGCTGCGGGACACCGACAGCACCGAGGAGCTGTCGCGTCCGCAGCCGACGTTCGCGCAGGTCGGCGAGCTCGTCGCCGGCACCCGTGCCGCGGGCGCACCGGTGGCCCTCGTGCTCGACCGGGTCGGCGAGGACGACCTCGCGCGGCTGCCGGTCTCGACGAGCCGGCACATGTACCGCGTCATGCAGGAGACGCTGACGAACGCCTCGAAGCACGCGCCCGGCGCGCCGGTGCACGTGCGGGTGCACGGGACGCCCGGCGAGCGCATCGGCATCGAGGTCCGCAACCCGGTGCCGGACCGGCCGCTCGACGCACCGCTGCCGTCCTCCGGCTGGGGCCTCACGGGTCTCGCCGAGCGGCTGCGGCTCACCGGTGGCGAGCTCGACGTGGAACGACGCCCGGACGGGACGTTCGTGGTGAACGCATGGCTGCCGTGGGCGGCCGCGACGGAGGTGACGGCGTGACGACGACGACGCAGGAGAAGGTCCGGGTGGTGCTCGTCGACGACGAGACCCTCGTGCGGGTGGGGCTGCGGCTCATCCTCGGCGCGGACCCGGCGATCGAGGTCGTCGGGGAGGCCGGCGACGGGATCGAGGCGCTGCAGGTCGTGCGCGAGACGTCCCCGGACGTCGTCCTCATGGACATCCGCATGCCGCGGCTCGACGGCCTCGGTGCGACCGAGCGGCTGCTCGCCGAGCAGCCGGACGCCCGCGTCGTCATCCTCACGACCTTCGACACCGACGAGATGGTCCTCGGCGCGCTCCAGCTCGGCGCGGCGGGGTTCCTCCTCAAGGACACCCCGCCGCCGGAGATCGTCCGCCACGTCCACGACGCCGGGGCCGGCCGCACGACCCTGTCGCCGTCGGTCACCGACCGGCTCGTCGCGTCGGTGACGCGGCAGCCCAAGGACGAGCGCCGCGCCGTCGCGCGGCAGCGGCTCGACGCCCTCACGGAGCGTGAGCGCGACGTCGCCCGGGCGATCGGGCGCGGGCTGTCGAACTCGGAGATCGCGGCCGAGCTCTTCATCACCGTCGCCACGGTGAAGACCCACATCAGCCGGGTCCTCGAGAAGCTCCCGGCGGACAACCGCACCCACATCGCGATCTGCGTGCACGAGGCCGGGGACGTCTGAGGACCCGCTCGACCTGCGAGGACGCGCGGTTCCGGTGATCCTTTGGGCGTGCCGCCCACCGACAGCGCCCCCGCCCCCGCCGACACCCGCGACGCGTCCGACGCCGCGTCCCCGACCGTGTGCGTGCTCGCGCCCACACCGCAGCTGAGCATCGAGATCGAGCCCGGGCGGGTCTCGCCCGACGAGCCCGAGCTGCACGTCCACCACGGCGGGCAGGGGCTGTGGGTCGCGCGGATGGCCCACTCGCTCGGCGCCGAGGTCGTCGTGTGCGGGCCGTTCGGCGGCGAGACGGGCACGGTCGCGGCGTTCCTCGCCGAGTCCGACGGGCTGCGGGTGCGCCGCACCCTCGGGACCGCCGGCGCCGGCGGGTACGTCCACGACCGTCGCGACGGCGAGCGCGAGGAGGTCGCGACGGCGGTGCCGCACCCGCTCGACCGGCACGAGGTCGACGACCTCTACGGCACGGTCCTCGTCGAGGGCCTCGAGGCGGACGTCGTCGTCCTCACCGGCGCCGACCCGGCGACGACGATCCCGGCCGACCTCGTCGGGCGGCTCGCGGCGGACCTGCGGGCGGCCGGGCGACCGGTCGTCGCGGACCTGTCCGGCGACGCGGCGCGTGCGTTCGCCGCTGCCGGCGGCTCGGTGCTGAAGATGAGCCACGAGGAGCTCGTCGAGGCCGGGATCGCGACCGGCGAGGGGGCGGCCGCGCTCCTCAAGGGGGCACGCTCGCTGCTCGGCAACGGGCTCGAGGCGGTCGTCGTCTCCCGTGCGGACGAGCCGGCGCTCGTCGTCACGGCCTCCGACGTCCTCACCGCGAGCGGCCCGGAGCTGTCGGTCGTCGACCACCGCGGCGCCGGCGACTCGATGACCGCCGGCCTCGCGGTGGGGCTGGCGCGCGGCCTCGACCTCGAGGGTGCGGTGCGCCTCGGGGTGGCCGGCGGTGCCCTCAACGTCACGCGGCACGGCCTGGGCACGGGCCGCCGGGAGCACGTCGAGCGGGTCGCCGAGGAGGTCTCGCTCGAGCCGCACCGCGCCGCCGCACGCACGTCCCGCTGAGCCCCCGACCGTCCGCCCCGACCCCTGGAGGACCACGTGCACGTGCTGGTGACGAACGACGACGGCATCGACTCCCCCGGCCTGGCGGTGCTCGTCGACGCCGCCCGCGCCCGGGGCCACGACGTCGTCGTCGCGGCACCCGCCCGGGAGTACTCCGGCGCGAGCGCGTCGCTGCACGGGGCGGAGGACGACGGCGCGCTGCGGGTCGAGGACCGCCGGCCACCGGGCGTCGCGCCGGAGGTACCGGCGTTCGCGGTCCACGCCTCCCCCGCGCTCATCGCGTACTACGCGGCGTTCGGCGCCTTCGGCCCGCGGCCGGAGCTCGTGCTCTCGGGCGTCAACCGCGGGCAGAACACCGGGCACCTCGTCCTGCACTCGGGGACGGCCGGTGCCGCGCTGGCCGGGGCGCTGCATGCCATCCCGGGCGTCGCGGTCTCGCTCGCCTCGTCCGACCCGCAGCACTGGGGCACGGCGGGGGCCGTGCTCGCGCCGGTGCTCGCGTGGACGGAGCAGCACCCGCTGCCCGACCGCGTGCTCAACCTCAACGTGCCGGACCTGCCGCCCGACCGGGTGCGCGGTCTGCGGCCGGCGCCGCTCGCCCGGCTCGGCGCGGTGCAGGCGGCGGTCGACCGGACCGAGGGCCTGCTGCGGCTGACGTACGCCGACGTCGAGACGTTCGCGGGGGCGGACGCCGTCCCCGACGAGGAGATCGACCCCGACGCACCCGCACCGCAGGGCGGCCCGCGGACCGACGCGGTGCTGCTCGCGCACGGCTGGGCGACGCTCACCGTCCTGCGGTCGCCGGCCTTCGACACCGACGTCGCGCTGCCGTCGTGGGACGGAGCCGCCCCCTCCGACGGCCCGGGCGACCGGTAGCGGTCACTGCAGCGGCGGCAGCACCTGGTCGCCGGCGAGGACGCCACGGAACGGGTCGCCCCGCTCGGCGACCCGGTCGAGGACGGTCCGCACGGTGAACGCGCCGGGGGCGAGCCACGGTGCGTCGAGCTCGTCCCACGTGATCGGCGCCGAGACCGGGGCACCGGCGGCCGCGCGCGGGCTGTAGGGCGCGACGAGCGTCTTGTTCACCGCGTTCTGCGTGTAGTCGAGCCGGGCCTGGCCGCCACGCTCACGCACCTCCCAGCGCCAGCTGACGAGGTCGGGCACGACCTTGCCGACGGTGCGCGACAGCTTCTCGACCCACGCCCGGGTCTCGTCGAACCCGGGGCCGATGGCGATGGGCACCCAGATCTGGATGCCGCGCCGGCCGGTGAGCTTGGGGTAAGCACGCACCCCGAGGTGCTCGAACGCGTCGCGGTGCAGGCGGGCGAGGAGGACGACGTCCTCCCAGGCCGTCGACGGGCCGGGGTCGAGGTCGACGAGGGCGTACGTCGGCAGGTCGGGGGCGCTCGTCCGGGACGTCCACGCGTGCCACTCGAGGGCACCGAAGTTCGCGGCCCACACGAGCGCCGCGGGCTCGTCGACGACGAGGTACGTCGTCGTCTCCCCCGGGTCGGCGTCGGGGTTCTGCCAGCGCGGCACCCAGTCCGGTGCGTGGTCGGGGAGCTGCTTGTGCCAGAAGCCCTTGCTGGCGGCCCCTTGCGGGAAGCGGTGCATGTTGAGCGCGCGCCCCGCGAGGTACGGGACGGCGACGGGCGCGATGCGCGCGGCGTACCGCAGCAGCTCGCGCTTCGTCACCGGGGCCTCGCCGTCGCGGCCGTCGAACAGCACCTTGTCGAGGTTCGTCACCTTGAGCCGGCGGCCGAAGACCTCCCACGTGCCGCCGGCGCCGAGCTCGTCGAGGGCGGCGAGCTCGTCGTCGGTCGGGGCGGGGACGTCCGGCACGGCCGGGTGCACCTCGACCGACGCCTGCGCCGCCGGGGCGCCGGACCGCCAGATCCGGTCGGGTGCGGCGGCGACCTCGTCGTTCGTCCGGCCGGAGAGCACCGAGGTCGGGTGGTCCTCGGCGTCCCAGCCGGCGACCGCGTGCTCGTCGTGCTTGTGGAGCATGAGCCACTGCTCCTTGCCGTCGTCCGACGTCTGGCGACGCACGAGGACGAACTTCCCCCGCAGCCGCTCGCCGTGCAGCTCGGCGTGGAAGGTGCCGTCGCGCACCTCGGCGGCCGGGTCGTCGGTCTTGTACGGCTGCCACGTGCCGCGGTCCCACACGATGACGTCCCCGCCGCCGTACTGGCCGTGCGGGATGACGCCCTCGAAGTCCTCGTACTCCAGCGGGTGGTCCTCGACGTGGACGGCCATCCGCCGCTTGTCCGGGTCGAGCGTCGGCCCGCGCGGCACGGCCCAGGAGACGAGGACGCCGTCGATCTCGAAGCGGACGTCGTAGTGCAGCCGGCGCGCGCGGTGCCGCTGCACGACGAAGCGCCGCGGCCCACCGTCGGCCGTGGGCACCGCGGGAGCACCCGCCGGCTCGGGGGTGCGCGTGAAGTCGCGCATCGACCGGTAGTCCGCGAGCGCCCTGCTGTCCTGCGTGGTCTCCTGCGTGGCCTCACGCGTGCGCCTGGCCGTGGCGTCCTCCTCGGGGGACGGCCCGCGGCCGGGTGGCCCCGGCCGCGGGCGGGTACGGGTCGACCCGGTCAGTCCGTCGGCTCGGTGGCCTCCGGGTCCTCCTCGGGCTCGAACGTGCTCGGCTCGTCGGTGTGCGTCCCGCCCACGCCCTCGTCGGAGAGCTCGTCGGCGGTGGTGCCGCC
Organism: Actinomycetes bacterium; assembly: GCA_023401045.1. Lineage (GTDB taxonomy): Bacteria > Actinomycetota > Actinomycetes > Actinomycetales > Cellulomonadaceae > Cellulomonas. The sequence continues at coordinate 1,848 of JAEXEM010000361.1, read as the reverse complement.
GTCCTCACGGCCGTCGTCGGTCTCGCTCATGGGTGACCTCCTCGTCGTGCTCGTCGTGCCCGGTGGAGGGCCAGCCTCCGACGGCGGACCGAGCCCCGCAACCGGCCGGGCACCGGTCAGCCGCTGCGCGGGGCGTACATGATGACGGCCACCCCGACGAGGCAGATCGCCGCACCGACGACATCCCACCGGTCCGGGCGGAACTTGTCGACGACCATCCCCCACGCGAGCGACCCGGCGACAAACACCCCGCCGTACGCGGCAAGGATGCGACCGAAGTTGGCATCGGGCTGCAGCGTCGCGACGAACCCGTAGAGCCCGAGGGCGACGACGCCCGCCCCGACCCACAGCAGCCCCCGGTGCTCGCGCACGCCCTGCCAGACGAGCCACGCACCGCCGATCTCGGCGAGGGCGGCGAGCGCGAAGAGCAGCAGGGAGCGCGCGATCGTCATGGGCGCAGTGTGCCGGGGCGGGCGGCGACCGTCCCGGATGCGCCGGCGCGGCGCGGCGCCCACGATCGACGGGGACGTGGCACGCACGGCGACGAGAGGTGCACGGCGATGGCGACGGTGGCGGACGGGATCGTGCAGCGGCTCGACGACTGGGGCGTCGAGCGCGTCTTCGGGTACGCGGGCGACGGCATCGACCCGCTGCTCGCGGCGATCGCCCGGGCCGGGACCGTCGAGCTCGTCACCGCGCGCCACGAGGAGATGGCGGCGTTCATGGCGACGGGGCACGCCAAGTACTCCGGCGGGGTCGGGGTGTGCCTGGCGACGCAGGGGCCGGGCGCGATCCACCTGCTCACCGGCCTGTACGACGCCAAGCTCGACCGGACGCCCGTCGTCGCGATCGTCGGGCAGGTGTCGACGACCGCGCTCGGCACCGGCTACCTCCAGGAGGTCGACCTGCCGGTGCTGCTCAAGGACGTCTGCGGGCAGTACGTCCAGACGGTGACGACGCCCGAGCAGCTCCCGGCGGTCCTCGACGACGCGCTCCGGACGGCGATCGCGACGTCGAGCCCGACGTGCGTCATCGTGCCGCACGACGTGCAGCAGGCCGTCGCCGCCGAGCCCGAGCAGGCGCACGGCGTCGTGCGCACGTCCCCCGCGGTGTCGCGCAGCGTCGGGGTGCCGTCCGAGGAGGACCTCGACCGGGCGGCCCGCGTGCTGTCCGAGGGTGAGCGGGTCGTCGTGCTCGCCGGGCGGGGTGCCGGCGGTGCGACGCGGCAGGTGCTCGAGGTCGTCGAGCGGCTCGGGGCGGGGCTCGTCACGTCCCTGCTCGGCAAGCCGTTCTTCGACGAGGGGCTGCCGGTGCACGCCGGGGTGCTCGGGCACCTCGGGACCACCGCGTCGGCCGACCTGCTCGCCGGGTGCGACACCCTCCTCATCGTCGGCTCGAACGACCCGTGGACGGAGTTCTACCCGCCGCTCGGCCATGCCCGGACGGTGCAGGTCGACATCGCCGCCCGGAACCTCGGTGCGAAGTACCCCGTCGAGGCGCCGCTCGCCGGCGACGCCGCCGCCACCCTCGACACGCTGCTCCCCCGGCTGCGGCAGCGCTCCAGGCCGTGGCGCGACGAGGTGCGCGACGCCGTCGCCGCCTGGCACCGCATCGCGGAGGAGCGCGTCGCCGCACCGGCCGAGCCGCTCAACCCCCAGCTCGTCGTCCACGCGCTGTCCGCCCACCTGCCCGTCGACGCGCAGGTGAGCGTCGACGTCGGGTCGGTGACGTACTGGTACGCCCGCCACCTGCGGCTGCCCGCCGGGGTGCCGGCGCACCTGTCGAGCACGCTCGCCTCGATGGGCTCGGCGCTGCCGTACCGCATAGCCGCCAAGCTGCGGCCCCCCG
>JAEXEM010000197.1 GCA_023401045.1 Actinomycetes bacterium | reverse complement strand
GGGCTCAGGTGGCTCACCGGTGGCGGTGCGCCACCTGAGCCCGGTCTCGCGGGCGGCCACCCGACCGGTGGGCGTGCGCCCGCGTCACCACTGCGAGCGGGCGTAGTCCTTGAGGAAGCAGCCGTAGAGGTCCTCGCCGGCCTCGCCGCGCACGATGGGGTCGTACACCCGGGCGGCGCCGTCGACGAGGTCGAGGGGGGCGTGGAAGCCCTCCTCGGCGAGCCGCACCTTGGTGACGTGCGGGCGCTCGTCGGTGATCCAGCCGGTGTCGACGGCGGTCATGAGGATCCCGTCGGTGAGCATCTCCGCGGCGCTCGTGCGGGTGAGCATGTTGAGCGCGGCCTTGCTCATGTTGGTGTGCGGGTGGCCCGGGCCCTTGTAGCCGCGGGAGAAGACGCCCTCCATCGCCGACACGTTGACGATGTACGTGCGGCGCGCGGGCGACGCCGCCAGCGCGGGCCGCAGCCGGCTGATGAGGATGAACGGCGCCGTCTGGTTGCAGAGCTGGACCTCGAGCAGCTCCATGGGGTCGACCTGCTCGACGGTCGCGACCCACGAGTTGGTCTCCGCGACGTCGGGGATGAGGCCGCCGGCGTCGATGCCCGTGCCGGCGACGAGCCGCTCGAGGCTCGCCGCCTCCGCCGTGAGCGACTGCTGCACGAGCTCGGCCGCGTCGCGCGTCGCCCGCTCGATCGCCAGGGCGGGGCTCGTCAGCTCGCTCACCGACCCGGCCAGCGCGCGCGGGTGCGCGTCGCTGGTCTGCCCGAACGTCGTGATCATGCGCACGCCGTCGTCGTCGACGGGGGCGAGCTCGGCGTCCGCGAGGCGCGCGTACGCCCCGGGGGAGCGGCGCACCGTCTGGGCGGCGTTGTTGATGAGGATGTCGAGCGGCCCCTGCGCGGCGACGTGGTCGGCGAGGGACACGACCTGCGACGGGTCGCGCAGGTCGATGCCGACGACGTGCAGGCGGTCGATCCAGTCCGCGGAGTCGTCCATCGCGCGGAAGCGGCGCACCGCGTCCTTCGGGAAGCGCGTCGTGATGGTGAGGTCGGCGCCGTCGCGCAGCAGCCGCAGCGCGATGTACATGCCGATCTTCGCTCGCCCGCCGGTGAGCAGCGCCCGGCGCCCGGTGAGGTCCGTGCGCGCGTCGCGCTTGGCGTGGTGCAGCGCCGCGCACGCCGGGCAGAGCTGGTGGTAGAACGCGTCGACGACCGTGTAGTCCTCCTTGCAGACGTAGCACGGGCGCGGCTTGAGCAGGGTCCCGGCGATCGCGCCGGTGGCGGACGACGTCAGCGGGATGCCGTTGGTCTCGTCGTCGATGCGCCCGGGGCTGCCGGTGGCCGTCGCGGCGACGACGGCGGCGTCGGCCTCGGCCACGAGGCGGCGCTTCTCCCCGCGGCGGTGCTTCTTCGCGGCCTTGAACATGCCGGCCGTGGCGCGCCGGGCGGCGGTGTGCTGCGGGTGGTCCTGCGGCAGCGCGGCGACCTGGTCGACGACGCGAAGGAACGTCGCGAACTCGGTGGGGTCGACGCCGGGGCGCCCGTCTGGCGTGGCGTCGGCGGCGTCGGGGGTCGGGGTGCCGCCGGTCGGGGGGACCGGGGTGGTCGTGTGCGCGCTCATGCGCCGTCCGTCCTGCAGGGGTGGAGAGCCGCGGTGGGGGACGCGGGCCGGAAGATCGTACGCGTGCGGGCTGGAGGGTCCGGCGGAGTGCGACGACCGTCACGCGCGTGCGCGCCCATGCCGTCCGTCCCGGCGAGGCCCGCGGCGCCCCGATGAGTTCCGGCGCCGGCCCCGGTCGGAACCGACGACACCGCACCCGCACCCGGAGGACCCGATGACCGAGACGACGACCCAACGCACCCTCGACGTCCCCGGGGCCGCGATCGTCTACGACGTGCGCGGCCCGCTGCCCACGGCCGACGGCACACCGCCGCTGCTGTGCGTCGGCCAGCCGATGGACGCGACCGGCTTCGGCACCCTCGCCTCGCACTTCCCGGACCGGACGGTCGTCACGTACGACCCGCGCGGCCTCGGGCGCAGCACGCGGCACGACGGGTCGACCCTCCACGACCCGCGCGTCCAGGCCGAGGACCTGCACGCGCTCGTCACCGCGCTCGGCGCCGGCCCGGTCGACGTCTTCGCGTCCAGCGGTGGCGCGGTGACGGCGCTCGCGTGGGTGACCGCCCACCCCGAGGACGTCCGCACGCTCGTCGCGCACGAGCCGCCGATCCTCGGCGTGCTGCCGGATGCCGAGGAGGCGCGTGCCGGGTTCGCCCGTGTCGGCGGCGCCTACCAGGAGCAGGGCTGGGGGCACGGCATGGCGGCGTTCGTCGCGTTCACCGACTGGCGCGGGCCGTTCCCCGCGGACTTCCTCACCGAGCTGCCCGACCCGGCGGCTCTCGGGATGCCGACCGAGGACGACGGGTCGCGGGACGACCCGCTGCTCGGTGGGGCGTCGGAGCCGGTCACGTCGTACCTGCCGGACGTCGCGGCGTTGCGTGCCGTCCCGACGCGTGTCGTCCTCGCGGCGGGGACCGAGAGCGAGGGTGCCCTCACGTGGCGCACGACGCAGGCGCTCGCCGAGCGGCTCGGCACCGAGGTGGTCGTCTTCCCGAGCAACCACGGCGGGTTCCTCGGCGACGAGTACGGCATGCCGGGTCAGCCGGAGGCGTTCGCGGCGCGGCTGCGGGAGGTCCTCGCGCAGCCGTGAGGCGGTCGGCGCCTGTCGGTGCCGGTCAGCGGCGGCGCCCCGCCAGCGCGGCGACGAGCGGGGCCAGCAGCGCGACCCCGGCGGCGACGAACGCGGCCGTCCCGACCGTCTCGTCGACGAGCGGGCCCTGCGTGCGCCCGATGCCGATCCACATGAGCCCCCACGCCATGGCGAGCCCGATCGGGATGACGAGGGCCGGCCGGCGGCGGCCGTACACGCCGTACGCGACCGCGAGCAGCGCGGCTGCCGAGACGAGCACGACGGACCAGCCCGTCGCCCCGAGGCCGAGCTCGCCGACGTCCGCGATCGCGAGGAACGCCGCCGTGTTGGCGAGGGTCGCGACGCTCACCCAGCCGAGGTAGAGCCCGACGGTGACGTCGGTGACCACCGAAGGCAGGGTCGACGTGTGGTCGAGGCGGACGAGCCTGACGAACATCGTCGCGAGCACGGCGAGCAGGACGATGATGACGAGGTCGCTGCCGCCGACGGACCCGGCCTGGACGACGGCGATCCACAGCGCGTTGAGGAGCATCGACGCGAGCACCCACCAGGCGATCGCGCGCAGCCGCCGGTCGGTGGCCTGGCGGGGCAGCGCCTGGACGATCGCGAAGACCGCGAGGCCGGTGTAGATGACCGACCAGATCGAGAACGCGGGGCTGTCGGGGGCGACGGGGGTGGCGGTGGCGGACAGCGCGCCGTCGGCGGCCTCGGCGATCGGCTGGCCGCCGAACGCGCCGGACCCGACGGTGGCACCGATGATGGCGACGACGGCGCCGACGAGGACGGTGACCTGACGGACGCGGTCACGGGACGTGGTGCGGCCGACTGCTGCGGCGGGGTTCATGGTCTCCATGCCGTCAGCCTGGCAACGATCAGCACGCTGAGCATCTCGAGAGACGCCCGGATCCGTCCGGAACGTCCCGCCGCCGCGGCCGACCGCCGCTCAGAGCGCCGGCAGCACCCGCTGGACGATCCACGCGTGCTTGCCGACCTGCCGCACCCGCTCGAAGTCGTAGTCGTCGAACAGCTCGACCGTCCCGCTGAAGAGGAAGCGGCCCTGTGCCTCGCGGCCGGCGGTCACCTCCGCGACGGCCTCGACGCGGCCCCCGCCCTGCCGTCCGATGGCGTCGAGGGCACCCTCGACGGCCGTGCGTGCGATGCCCTGGCCGCGGTGGCGCTTGTCGACGAAGACGCACGCGATCCGCCAGTCGGGCGTCGGGGGCGGTTCCTGGTCGTACCGCCGCCGGTGCTTGATGTGGGGCAGCTCGGCCGGGCTGCCGTACTGCGCCCAGCCCTGCGCGAGGCCGTCGGCGTCGAGCACGAGCGCCGCGTGCGCGCCGCCGGTGCGCACCCGGTGCTCCTTCGTGTCGCGGTGGCTGATCCCGCGCTGCCCGCACTCGGGGTGCCAGCCGATGCACCAGCAGCCGCCGAAGATGCCGTTGTTCCGCTCGACGAGCTCGGCGAAGGCGTCCCACGTCGAGGCGTCGAGCTCCCGCACGGTGAGGCGCGAGGAGTCGGGGCCGCGGCGTGTCGTGGTGCCGAGGGGTGCGACGGCGTCGGGCACGAGGGCCTCCTGCGCGGGGTCAGGCGTCCTCGTCATCGTGCCAGCGGGGACGTCCCGCGTCGAGGGGACGGCCGGCCGGACCGCACGCAGGGGTGCCACCGGGTCGGTGGCACCCCTGCGTCCGGGACCGGTCAGGCGAGGGAGAGGAAGAGCTTCTCGAGCTTCTGGACGTCGAGCGTGGGGGTCTGCCCGTCCTCGCTGTCGGCGGGGGTGACGAGGCACTGCCGCATACCCGAGGCGATGATGGCGAACCCTGCGCGGTCGAGCGCACGGGACACCGCCGAGAGCTGCGTGACGACGTCCTCGCAGGCACGCCCCTCCTCGAGCATCCGCACGACGGCCGCGAGCTGGCCCTGGGCGCGCTTGAGCCGATTGGCGACCTTCGTCATCTCGTCGGGGTCGAGGTCCATGTGAGCTCCTGTGGGGGCGGGCCGGTCAGCGACCGGCGGGGGTACCGGCCGCCTCGAGCTGCGCACGGACCTCGTCCATGTCGAGCTGCTCGACGGCCGTGATGACCTGCTCGAGCGCGGCGGCCGGGAGGGCGCCGGGCTGGGCGTAGACGAGGATGCCGTCGCGGAACGCCATGAGCGTGGGGATCGACGTGATGCCGGCCTGCGCGGCGAGCACCTGCTCGGCCTCGGTGTCGACCTTGCCGAAGACGATGTCGGGGTGCTGCTCGGAGGCCTGCTCGAAGACGGGGGCGAACATGCGGCAGGGGCCGCACCAGGCCGCCCAGAAGTCGACGAGGACGATGCCGTTCTCCTCGACGGTGCGCGCGAAGGACTCGGCGGTGAGGTCGGTGGTGGCCACGCGGCCTCCTCTCGTGATGGTGCTGGTGGATACGGTACGGGGTATCCCGGGGGTGGTGGGCCCGGGACCCGTGCTCACCGGCTGCAGGTGCAGCGCTGGTCCGGCTGGACCTCGGCCATGACGGACTCGGCGTGCATGCCGCAGCCGTCCCAGGTGGTCTTGCCGCAGGTGGGGCAGGCGACGGGGTAGCACATGGGGATCTCCTCGGAGGGGGTCGGTGCCGCTCAGGCGGCGAGGTGGGGGTGGACGGCGGTGAGGGTGATCCACCCGCCGGAGAGGTTGCGCGCGTCGAAGCCGGCCGCGAGCAGGACGCGGGTGGCGATGTGCGACCGTACGCCGCTCGCGCAGTGGACGCTGACGGGACGGCCGGCAGCGGCCTCGCGGACCTCGTCGAGACGGCCGCGCAGCTCGGTGTGGGGGATGTTGAGCGCACCGGGCAGGTGGCCGCGGGCGAACTCGCCCGACGAGCGCACGTCGAGCACGAGGGTGCTCTCCTGCACGGCGTCGAGCTCGTGCGGGTGCCACTGCGGCATCGTGCCGTCGAGGGCGTTCTGCGCGACGAAGCCGAGCATGTTGACCGGGTCCTTCGCCGAGCCGTACGGCGGGGCGTAGGCGAGCTCGAGCTCGGCGAGGTCGTCGGCGGTCATGCCGGCGCGCAGCGCGGTGGCGAGCACGTCGATCCGCTTGTCGACGCCGTCGCGTCCCACTGCCTGCGCGCCCAGGAGGCGGCCGTCGGGGGCGAAGCTCGCGACGACGTGCACCTGCTCGGCGCCGGGGAAGTAGCCGGCGTGGTGGCCCGGGTGGATGCGGACGACCTCGTGCTCGACGCCCGCGCGCCGCAGCGTCTCCTGGTTCGCGCCGGTGACGGCCGCGGTGAGGCCGAAGACGCGCACGATCGCGGTGCCGAGCACCGGCGCCTGCGGGGTCGTCCGGTGGCCGGTCATCGACTCCGCGGCGCGGCGGCCCTGGCGGTTGGCCGGTCCGGCGAGCGGCACGGGGCCGACGGCGCCGGTGACGGCCTGGACGACCTCGACGGCGTCGCCCACGGCCCAGATGTGCGGGTCGGAGGTGCGCTGGTCGGCGTCGACCCGGATGGCGTCGCGGGTGCCGAGCTCGAGGCCGGCCTCGCGTGCGAGGTCGCTCGCGGGGCGCACCCCGACGTTGACGACGACGACGTCCGCGGGCACCTGCGTGCCGTCGGAGGTGGTCACGACGGCGGCGCCGTCCTCGCCGTCGCGGATCGCGCTGACCGAGACGCCGAGGTGCAGGCGCACGCCGTGGCGGCGCAGCTCGTCGGCGAGCAGCGGGGCGAGCTCGGCGTCGAGCGGGGGCAGCACGTGGTCCGCGAGCTCGACGAGGTCGACCTCGAGCCCGCGGGTGACGAGCGCCTCGACGGCCTCCAGGCCGATGAAGCCCGCGCCGACGACGACCGCGCGTCGCGGCCGCTCGGCCTCGGGCCGGGTGACGAGCTCCATGAGCCCGTCGAGGTCGGGGATGGTGCGCAGCGCGTGGACCGCCGGGTGGTCGAGGCCGTCGATCGGCGGGCGCACGGCGACGGCGCCGGGGGCGAGCAGCAGCGCGTCGTAGGGCAGCTCGTAGGTCTCGTCGCCCGTGGCGACGGTGACGGTGCGGGCCTCGCGGTCGATGGCGGTGACGCGGTGGCCGGTGCGCACGTCGAGGGCGAGCGCGGCGCGCAGCGACTCGGGCGTCTGGAGGACGAGCTGCCCGCGGTCGGCGATCTCGCCGGACAGGTGGTACGGCAGGCCGCAGTTGGCGAAGGAGACGTACGGCGACTGCTCGAGGACGACGATCGACGCCGACTCGTCGAGGCGGCGGGCCCGGGCGGCGGCGCTCATGCCGCCGGCGACACCACCGACGACGACGATGCGGCGCCCGGCGGGGGGAGTGGGGGTCGCGTTCATGACGTCCAAGATACCCCCGGGGGTATCTGAAGTGAACGGCCGGAGGTGTGTGACGCGTCACGGGGACGCTTGTGCGGGTGCCACCTCGTGCCTGCGCCCCAGGATGCGCCGCCACCCTGTGAGGTGATGGTCAGGGGCTCGTCAGCCGCCCGCGCCGACGGCGCCCGACGTCGCGTGGTGCAGCCGGTGGACGAGGTGGTCGAGCGCGCCGGGGACGAGTGAGTAGTACGCCCACCGCCCGCGTTGCTCACGTGCGAGCAGCCCGGCGTCGACGAGGACCTTGAGGTGGTGGCTCACCGTCGGCTGCGCGAGCCCCAGCGGCTCGGTGAGGTCGCAGACGCACGCCTCCCGGCCCGCGCTCGCGGCGACGATCGACAGGAGCTGGACGCGGGCCGGGTCGCCGAGCGCCTTGAACGTGCGGGCGAGGTCGGCGGCGGCCCCGGGGTCGACGACCGGTGCCGACGGTGCCGGGCAGCAGGTGCCGGTGGGCGGGGTGGTGCGCGTCGTCGGCATGTCGGCCATCTTGCCACGCATCGATGAACGTGGATACGTTGCTCCCGTCGTCATCCATCGAGAATCGTCAATGGGAGTGGTCATGAGCGAGGTCGCGCGCGACGCGCTGCCGGTGGTCGTCGTCGGAGCGGGGCCGGTGGGGCTCGCCGCGGCCGCGCACCTCCTCGAGCGGGGCCTCGAGCCCCTCGTCCTCGAGGCCGGGGACGCCGCCGGCGCGGCCGTCTCCGCCTGGGGCCACGTCCGGCTGTTCTCGCCGTGGCGGTACGACGTCGACGCCGCCGCCCGGCGGCTGCTCGCCGCGACCGGCTGGGTCGAGCCCGACCCCGACGCACTGCCCACCGGCGCCGAGCTCGTCGAGCACTACCTGCGCCCGCTCGCCGCGACGGACGAGATCGTGTCCCGGCTGCGCACCGGCACGCGCGTCGTCGCCGTCACGCGCGACGGCGCCGACCGGACACGCAGCCTCGGGCGCGAGCGCCGCGGCTACCTCGTGCGGACCGTCACGGCCGACGGCCGGGTCGAGGACGTGCGTGCCCGTGCCGTGCTCGACGCGTCGGGCACGTGGTCCACCCCGAACCCGGTCGGGCCCGCCGGGCTGCCGGCGATCGGCGAGGACGCCGCCGCGGCCTACCTCACCGGGCCCCTGCCCGACGTGCTCGGCCGCGACCGGCAGCGGTTCGCCGGGCGGCGCACGCTCGTCGTCGGCATGGGCCACTCGGCCGCGAACACGCTGCTCGCGCTCGTCGAGCTGGCTGAGCAGGCACCCGGCACGGTCGTCACG
>JAEXEM010000175.1 GCA_023401045.1 Actinomycetes bacterium | reverse complement strand
CCCGCACCGGCTCCCGCACCGGCGGCAACGCCGTCGACGAGGGGTACCCCGGGCCGGCACCAGGACGGGCCGCCCAGCGCCCCGCCGCAGCCGCCGACCGCACCACCGCCGCCGAGCACCGGGAAGGGCCGGCCGTGAGCCGGGCCCGCCCGGGCACGGCCCGACGGAGGGAGGAGTCATGACGCTCGACGCCCGGACCATCGAGGCGGCCGTCGACGCCGCGCACCGCGACAACGTCGGCCTCCAGGGCGGCGAGAACGCGAGCTACATCCCGTTCCTCGCCTCGGTCGACTCCTCCCTCTTCGGGGTGGCGGTCGTCACCGCCGAGGGGGAGGTGCACGCGGCGGGCGACTCGGACCACGCGTTCGCCATCGAGTCGATCTCCAAGGTCTTCACGATGGCGCGCGCGATGGCCGACGTCGGGCCCGAGGTCTTCCACGAGAAGGTCGGCGCGGACCCCACGGGGCTGCCGTTCAACTCGGTGACGGCCCTCGAGCTGCACAACGACAAGCCGCTCAGCCCGCTGGTCAACGCGGGTGCGATGTCCTCGGCGAGCCTCGTGACGGCGAAGGACAAGGAGGAGCGCTGGCAGCGCATCCTCGACACCCAGCGCGCCTTCGCCGGACGCGACATCGAGCTGAGCGACGACGTCAACACCTCCGAGCAGACGACCAACTTCCACAACCGGGCCATCGCGTGGCTGCTCTACAGCGGCGGGGCGATGTACTCGGACCCGATGGAGGCGTGCGAGGTGTACACCCGGCAGTGCTCGACGCTCATCACGACGGTCGACCTCGCGACGATGGGCGCGACCATCGCCGCGGGCGGCGTCAACCCGGTGACGGGGCGACGCGTCGTCGACGCCGAGCTCGTGCCGCACATCCTCGCCGAGATGACGATGGAGGGCCTGTACACCTCGTCGGGGGACTGGGCGTACACGGTCGGCCTGCCGGGCAAGAGCGGTGTCGGCGGCGGCATCCTCGCCGTCGCCCCCGGGACGCTCGCCATCGCGGCGTTCTCCCCGCCGCTCGACCCGGTCGGCAACAGCGTCAAGGGGATGGCCGCGGTGGCACAGGTCGCGCAGGCCCTCGACCTCAGCCTCTACAAGGTGCCGGGCGCGGGTGACCCCCCGCTCGCACCGCTGACGAAGTCCACGGGGCCGGGGGCGCGTGCCGGCGCGAGGACTGCCACCGCCTGACGCGGGCGGCCGGCCGCCGCGGGGGACGGCCGGCCGTTCCCGTTCCTCGGCGTCCCAGCGGGGACACCGTCCTGGGCCCGGGTGCGGCACCCGGGCCCTGTGGCGCACTCAGCCGCGCGCCACCGGCACCCGGGCGCGGGCACGCTCCGTGTCGGCGAGCAGGCGCAGCGGCACCCCGACGCCGTACGTGACGAACTCGCCGTACGGCGTCAGCCGCACCATGACGGTGCCGCCACGCTCCGCGTCGGCCGGCGTGAGACCGCGCAGCAGCGTGCGGCGGACCTTCTCCGGCGCCGCGTCGGCACCGAGCACCTCGGCCCGGGCGCGGAACGTCACGGTGGCCGGGGGGATCGGTGCGACGAGCGCGAGCAGGCCGCCGCGGCGCACCGGGACCGTGACGGAGACCTCCGCCTGGTGGCGCAGGTGGTCGATCTTCCAGTCGCGCTCGGAGGCGGCGAACCACACGTCGTCACCGTCGACGGCCGGGACGACGCCGACGCTGCGGCCGTGCCCGCGCCGGCTCACCATGGCGACGACGCAGAACGGCTGACGGGCGATCGTCGCCCACACCTGCGCGGGCGTGAGGGCGGCGGGCGCGGTCACGCGGCGGTCCGGGACGGTGCGGGTGCGGTGGTCATCGGTGCTCTCGGCGAGGGCGCGCCGGGGCGGCGCGACGGTACGCCGAAGGCTACCCGCGGCCCCCGCCGCCGCCGTCCAGCACTGGCGGGTACCGGGCCCGCGGCGCACCGTAGAGGTGGGACCCGAGAGGTGGGACCCGACGGGGGAGGGACGATCATGTGCCGCTGGCTGACGTACTCGGGCGAGCCGGTGCTGCTCGACGACCTGCTCTACCAGCCGCGCCACTCGCTCGTCATGCAGAGCCTGCACAGCGACCTCGGCGCCGAGCCGACCAACGGGGACGGCTTCGGCGTCGGCTGGTACGACGGCCGGGTCGACGAGCCCGGCCTGTTCCGCAGCACCGAGCCCGCGTGGAGCGACCGGAACCTCCGCGAGCTGGCCCGGCACGTGCGCTCCGGCACGCTCTTCGCGCACGTGCGCGCGACGAGCGGCAGCGCCGTCCAGCAGACGAACTGCCACCCGTTCCGGCACGACCGGTGGCTGTTCATGCACAACGGCGGCATCGCGCAGTTCCCGCAGCTGCGCCGGGACCTGCAGCTGGCGGTCGCCCCCGAGCTGTTCCCGCAGATCGAGGGGACGACGGACTCCGAGACGCTCTTCCACCTCGCCCTCACCCACGGGCTCACCGCGGACCCGCTGAGCGCGCTCGCGGACGCCATCGGGATCGTCGAGCACGTGGCCGCACGGCACGGCGTGGTCGACCCGTTCCAGGGCACGGTCGCCGTCACCGACGGGGAGCGGACCTGGGCGGTGCGCTACTCCTCGGCCGGGCGCTCGCGCACGCTGTTCCGCAACGCCGACGTCTCGGTGCTCAAGGAGCACTACCCGGACAACGCGCGGCTGCGTGAGCTGTCCGACGACGCCCGTCTCGTCGTGTCCGAACCGTTCGGGGAGCTCAAGGGGGCGTGGCTGGAGGTTCCCGAGGCCACGAGCCTGACCTTCCAGGGCCGGGACGAGGAGCTGCGGCCCTTCGCGCCCCGCGTCCCCGCCGCCGCCTGAGCCCTCGGCGCTCCGCGCCCGGCGAGGACGACGGACCCGGCCGACGGCCCGGCCGGGGAACGGCTCAGCCGGCGAACGGCAGCACCGGGCGGCCCGGTACCTCGACCCGCACCCGGAAGAGAGCGCCCGCCTCGGGCTCGGGGTCGTCGAGGTTCTCCCGGGACGTCGTCACGTAGAGGTCCTGGAGGGTCGGCCCGCCGAGCGTGCAGGCGGTGACGAGGCGCACGGGCAGGTCGACCTCGGCCAGCACCTCACCGGAGGGGGAGACGCACCGCACGCGCCCGTCGCCGTTGAGGGCGACCCACACGTTGCCCGCGGAGTCGACGACGAGCCCGTCGGGGCTCTCACCGTCCGCACCGGTGAACGGCCGGCGGCCGGTGAGCCGGCCGTCGACGACGTCGAGGACGTCGGTGCGCCCGGTCGTCGTGTCGTCGTAGTACGCCCGCGTGCCGTCGGGGGAGAAGTCGATGCCGTTGGAGATCGTCACGTCGTCGAGCACGACGGTCGTCGTGCCGTCGGGGGCGATGCGGTACAGCCGCGCGGCACCGGGCGTGACGTCGTACGCCATCGACCCCGCGTAGAGGTTCCCCCACGGGTCGCAGCCGCCCTCGTTCATCCGCACGCCCGGGTCGGACCACAGCTCCGGCAGCGGCGTCGGCAGGTCGTCCGGCCCGTCCGCGAGGCCGATCCCGCGCTCGAGCCCGACGACGTACCCGCCGCGCGTGCGCGGCCGGACGAACGCGGCGACGTCACCGACGTTCAGCCGGCGGACCTCGCCGTCGCCGCCGAGGGTGAGGAGGTCCCCGGCGAGCAGGTCGACCCAGCGCAGCCCGCCCCACGAGTCCGACCAGCACGGGCCCTCCCCGTGGTAGGTGATGGCGTCGGTGACCTGCTCGGCTCGCAGCACGGTGCTCCTCCCGTCGGGACGCGCCCGGCCGGCGCGTCACCCGAGCCTCACCTGCGGGAGGCGCGTTCGCAACGTGCCGCGCTCACCGTGCGTGGCCCGCGACCTCGACGTACGGTCGCGGCGGGCGCCCGGGCGGTCCGGTGCCGACGGAGGGCGGGCGATGGTCGGGGCGGGCGCAGGGGTCTCACGCACGCGGGCGGTGCGGGCGTTGGT
>JAEXEM010000353.1 GCA_023401045.1 Actinomycetes bacterium | reverse complement strand
ACGTCGACGACCTGCTCGGCGGGCAGCGCGAGGACCGCGAGCTCCACCGGACCCTCGACGTCCTCGAGCCGGTGGTGGTGGTGCACGCCGTCGGCGTCGGTGCCCACCTCGTGCCCGACGCCCACCGCCTGGACGCGGACGCTGCCGGCGCGTGCGGCACCGGCCAGCCCACCGAGGACTCGCTCGGCCTGCTCGACCGTGAGCGGACGGCCGCCCTCCGGCCCGGGCCCGACGAGCAGCACCGACCGCGCCTCGAGCAGGGCACGGACGGACCGCGCCTCCGCCCGGTGCTCCCGGTCCGCCGCGACGGCGAGCGAGCGGTCGGTGGGGTCGATGTCGAAGCGCACCTGGACGACGCCGTCCTCGGTGCGCTGGTGCACCTCGTAGCCCGCCTCGCGGAAGACCGAGATCATCCGCCCGTTCTGCGGCAGCACCTCCGCGACGAAGCGACGGACCCCGCGTTCCCGGGCTGCGGCGGCGAGGTGCTCGAGGAGCACCGAGCCGAGCCCCTTGCCCTGGTGGGCGTCGGCGATGTTGAAGGCCACCTCGGCCGTCTCGTCGTCGACGAGGTCGTACCGCGCGACCCCGATGATGCGCTCGCCGGGCTCCTCCCCCGTGCCCTCGGTCACCGCGACGAGCGCGACGCGCGTCGTGTGGTCGACCGTGACGAGACGTTCGAGGTCACGCACCGGGAGCCGTTCGAGCGCCGCGAAGAACCGCAGGTACGTCGAGCGCTCGGACTGCGCGACGTGGAACGCCTGGAGGGCCGCGGCGTCGCTCGGCCGGATGGGGCGCAACCGGGTCGTCGAGCCGTCGGTGAGGACGACGTCCGCCTCCCAGCCCGCGGGGTAGGCGCCCGCACCCGGTGCGTCCACCGGTCCGGTGCGCCCGTCGTCGGTGACGTCGTCGGCCATACGGCCAGGCTAGCGGCGCGGCTGCACCGACGACGCCGCCCGGGCGGGGACAATGGTGGACGGCGCGCCCCGCGCCACGCCCCGTCCGCTGCACCGAGGAGCACAGCCACCCATGGCGCGTCGACCCGCGACCCCCGACCTGCCGCCCGAGGACCTCGTCGAGCGGATCGTCGACGTCGACGTCACGGCCGAGATGGAGGGCTCGTTCCTCGAGTACGCCTACTCGGTCATCTACTCGCGCGCGCTCCCCGACGCCCGGGACGGCCTCAAGCCGGTGCAGCGCCGGATCGTCTACCAGATGGCCGACATGGGCCTGCGCCCGGAGCGCCCGTACGTGAAGTCGGCGCGCGTCGTCGGCGAGGTCATGGGCAAGCTGCACCCGCACGGCGACTCGGCGATCTACGACGCGATGGTGCGCCTCGCGCAGCCGTTCTCGCTGCGCCTGCCGCTCGTCGACGGGCACGGGAACTTCGGCTCGCTCGACGACGGCCCCGCCGCGTCGCGGTACACCGAGGCACGCATGGCGCCCGCCGCGGTCGCCATGACGCAAGGGCTCGACGAGGACGTCGTCGACTTCGTGCCGAACTACGACAACAAGCTCCAGCAGCCGGGCGTGCTGCCGTCCGCCATCCCCAACCTCCTCGTCAACGGCGCGTCCGGCATCGCGGTCGGCATGGCGACGAACATGGCGCCGCACAACCTCGTCGAGGTCGTCGCCGCTGCTCGCCACCTCGTCGCGCACCCGGACGCCACGCTCGAGGACCTCATGCGGTTCGTGCCGGGCCCCGACCTGCCGACCGGCGGCAAGATCGTCGGCCTCGACGGCGTCCGCGACGCCTACCGCACCGGCCGCGGTGCGTTCCGCACCCGCGCGACGGCGCGCGTGGAGAACGTCACACCGCGCCGCAAGGGCATCGTCGTCACCGAGCTGCCGTACACGGTCGGGCCCGAGAAGGTCATCGAGAAGATCAAGGAGGGCGTGCAGTCGAAGAAGCTCTCCGGCATCTCCGACGTCGTCGACCTCACCGACCGCCAGCACGGGCTGCGCCTCGTCATCGAGGTGAAGACCGGCTTCCACCCGGAGGCCGTGCTCGAGCAGCTCTACCGGCACACCCCGCTCGAGGACTCGTTCTCGGTCAACAACGTCGCGCTCGTCGACGGCCAGCCGCGCACCCTCGGCCTCGTCGACCTGCTGCGGGTGTGGGTCGACCACCGGCTCGACGTCGTGCGCCGCCGCACCGCGTTCCGGCTCGGCAGGCGCCAGGAGCGGCTGCACCTCGTCGAGGGCCTGCTCGTGGCGATCCTCGACATCGACGAGGTCATCCAGGTCATCCGCACGTCCGACGACGCCGACACCGCCCGCTCCCGGCTGCGCTCGGTCTTCGACCTGTCCGAGCCGCAGGCCGAGTACATCCTCGAGCTGCGGCTGCGCCGCCTCACGCGGTTCTCGCGCATCGAGCTCGAGCGCGAGCGGGACGAGCTCGTCGAGGAGATCGCCCGGCTGCAGGCGATCCTCGCCGACGACGCACTGCTGCGCACCGTCGTGAGCGACGAGATGGCCGAGGTCGCGGCGACGTACGGCACGCCGCGCCGCACGGTGCTCCTCGAGCACGCCGGTGGTGCGAGCCTCGCCGGCGCTGCCGGTGCCCCGACGTCCGCCAAGGCCGGCGCACCCGCCTCCCTCGAGATCCCCGACACCCCGTGCTGGGCGCTGCTGTCCGCCACGGGCCTGCTCGCCCGCACCGCGGAGGACGCCGAGCCCGCGCGCGGGGACGGCACCGTCCGCTCGCGCCACGACGTCCTCGCCTCGACGGTGGCGACGACGGCGCGGGCGGAGATCGGGGCGCTCATGTCGAGCGGGCGCGTCGTGCGCGTGCCGGTGCTCGAGCTGCCGACGCTGCCGCCGACCGATGGCCCGCCGTCGTTGTCCGGCGGCCTGCCCGTCGGCGAGGCCGTCACGCTCGAGAAGGGCGAGCGGGTCGTCGCGCTCGTGCCGCTCGGCGACGACGCTCCCCCGCTGGCGCTCGCGACGGCGCAGGGTGTCGTCAAGCGCGTCGTGCCCGGTGACGTGCCCGCCAACCGCGACTCGTGGGAGGCGATCGGCCTGCGCGACGGCGACGAGGTCGTCGGCGCCGCGCCCGCCGGGGACGAGGACGAGCTCGTCCTCGTCTCGTCCGACTCCTCGCTGCTCCACTTCCCCGGTGCCCAGGTGCGTCCGCAGGGTCGCGCCGCGGGCGGCATGGCGGGCATCAAGCTCGGGGCCGGTGCGCGGGTCGTGTCCTTCGACGTCGTCCGCCCCGGCGAGGACGCGGTCGTCGTCACCGTCGCGGGCTCGTCGGACGCGCTGCCGGGCACGCAGACGGGCTCGGCGAAGGTGACGCCGTTCTCGGTCTACCCCGGCAAGGGGCGCGCCACGGGCGGGGTCCGCT
>JAEXEM010000126.1 GCA_023401045.1 Actinomycetes bacterium | reverse complement strand
GCCCGGCTCGCCTCGGAGGTCTCCCGCCGCACGTCCCCGCGCGCGGTCGCGCTGCGCCGCAGCGGCCACGTCCTCGCGGCGGGCGTCGTCACCGGTTCGATCGCGGTCGCGGCGGCGAGCGCCGCGGCTGCGACGAACCCCTACTCCAAGGTCGCGGTGGCCGTCGAGGACGCGGCACGGACCGTGGGGCTCGACGTGTCCTTCCTGCCGGCAGGCGCGGCCACCCGCGAGCAGTACGACGCCGTGTGGGCCGCGGGGTACGACACCCCGGACATCGATGCGCTCGCCGAGCTGTGGGGCACCGACTACATGGAGACGAAGGCACAGCTCGGGCAGCAGCTGCTCGACGGGGTCGACATCCCCGTCGCCCCCGGGTCGGTCACGTACGTCCCGAACATCCCGGGCGAGGACGAGTTCAACGCGTTCTTCGCCGGCGGGTACACGTACGAGGACGCCGAGGCGCTCGGCGCCCTGTGGGGCGTCGAGGCGTACGAGGCCAAGACCCGCGCCGGTGCGGCGCTCATCGAGGGCGAGGCGCTGCCGCTGCCGCCGTCGGAGGCACCGGTCGAGACGCCGCCGGCCACCGCTCCGCGACCCGGTGCGACCGACGGACGGTGATGGCCGCGGCCCGTCGCACACCCGCGTGAGGACCCGTCGCTGCCGACTGCCACGGTGCACGCGGCCGTCGCCTGCCTCGTGCACCGGAGCGGACGGCCCCGCGACGCGAGAGGCCGGCCCGCCCCGGCAGGGGACGGACCGGCCTCTCGACGAGCCGACGGTCAGGCGCGGCTGACCGCGAACCGTCGCTCGGCGAGCACCTCGGCGATCTGCACCGCGTTGAGCGCCGCGCCCTTGCGCAGGTTGTCGTTGCTGATGAACAGCGCGAGGCCACGGCCCTCGGGGGCACCCTCGTCCTGGCGGATGCGGCCGACGAACGACGGGTCCTGGCCGGCCGCGACGAGCGGGGTCGGCACGTCCGCGAGCTGCACCCCCGGGGCCGTCGAGAGCAGCTCGGTGGCGCGCTCGACGGAGATCGGGCTCTCGAACTCGGCGTTGACGCTGAGCGAGTGGCCCGTGAACACCGGAACCCGCACGCACGTGCCGGAGACGAGCAGGTCGGGGATGTCGAGGATCTTGCGCGACTCGTGCCGCAGCTTCTGCTCCTCGTCGGTCTCGTGCAGACCGTCCTCGACGATCGACCCGGCGAGCGGGATGACGTCGAACGCGATGGGCGCGACGTACTTCACCGGCTCCGGGAACGCGACGGCGCCGCCGTCGTGGACGAGCGCGAGCGTGTCCTGCTCGACGGCCGCGCGCACCTGGGAGTCGAGCTCCTGGGCGCCGGCGAGACCGGAGCCGGAGACCGCCTGGTACGTCGAGACGACGAGCCGGCGCAGGCCCGCCTCCTCGTGCAGCACCTTGAGGACGGGCATCGCGGCCATCGTCGTGCAGTTGGGGTTGGCGACGATGCCGATCTCGATCTCGTCGAGCGCGTCGGGGTTGACCTCCGACACGACGAGCGGCACCCGCGGGTCCCGCCGCCACGCCGAGGAGTTGTCGACGACGATCGCACCGGCCTCGGCGAACCGCGGCGCGTGCTCCTTCGAGGTCGTACCGCCGGCGGAGAACAGCGCGAGGTCGATGCCGGACAGGTCGGCCGTCGCGACGTCCTCGACGACGACGTCCTGACCGCGCCACGGCAGCGTCGTGCCCGCCGAGCGCGCCGACGCGAAGTACCGGATCGACGCGACGGGGAAGTCCCGCTCGTCGAGCAGCCGCCGCATGACGGCCCCGACCTGACCGGTCGCACCGACGACGGCGACCCGCAGTCCCTCAGCCATGGCTCAGCGCCCCGTCCCGCCGTACACGACGGCCTCGGTCTCGGCGGCGTCCAGGTCGAACGCCGTGTGCACGGCCCGCACCGCGTCGTCGAGCGAGTCGGCACGGGTGACGACGGAGATGCGGATCTCCGACGTCGAGATCATCTCGATGTTGATGTTCGCCTCGTACAGCGCGGCGAAGAGCTTCGCGGACACCCCGGGGTGCGACTTCATGCCGGCACCGATGAGCGAGAGCTTGCCGATGGTGTCGTCGTACTGCAGCGACTGGAAGCCGATCGACGGCTGGTCGGCGGTGAGCGCGGACATCGCCGTCGCGCCGTCCGTCGCCGGCAGCGTGAACGAGATGTCCGTCAGGCCCGTGGCGGCGGCCGAGACGTTCTGGACGATCATGTCGATGTTGACGCCGGCCTCGGCGACGATCTCGAAGATCCGCGCGGCCTTGCCGGGGACGTCCGGCACGCCGACGACGGTGATCTTCGCCTCGGACCGGTCGTGCGCGACGCCCGAGATGATCGGCTGCTCCATGCTGGGGTCCTCCTGGTTCGTGACGAGCGTGCCGGTGTGCGTCGAGAACGACGAGCGCACGTGGACGGGCACGTCGTAGCGGCGGGCGTACTCGACGCAGCGCAGGTTGAGCACCTTCGCGCCGCTGGCGGCCATCTCGAGCATCGCGTCGTACCCGATGCGGCCGATCTTGCGGGCCGTCGGCACGATGCGCGGGTCCGCGGTGAAGACGCCGTCGACGTCGGTGTAGATCTCGCAGACGTCGGCCTTGAGGGCGGCCGCGAGCGCGACGGCGGTGGTGTCCGAGCCGCCGCGGCCGAGGGTCGTCACGTCGTTCGTCGACGGGTTGACGCCCTGGAACCCGGCGACGATGGCGACCTCACCGCGCGCGACGGTGTCGCGGATGCGGCTGGGCGAGACGTCGATGATCCGGGCCTTGCCGTAGACCTCGTCGGTGATGACGCCGGCCTGCTGGCCGGTGAACGACTTCGCGTCGATCCCGAGGTTGTGGATCGCCATCGCGAGCAGCGACATCGAGATCCGCTCACCGGCTGTGAGGAGGATGTCCATCTCGCGGACCGGCGGCAGCGGCGTCACCTGCTGCGCGAGGTCGATGAGCTCGTCGGTCATGTCGCCCATGGCCGAGACGACGACGACGACGTCGTGCCCGGCCTTCCTCGTCTCGACGACCCGCTTCGCGACGCGCTTGATGCTGGCGGCGTCGGCGACGGACGAGCCGCCGAACTTCTGGACGATGAGGGCCACGGCTTCGGACGCTTCCGCTGGGCGGGCTGGGGACCAGACGAGTCTAGGTCGAGCCCAGATGACGGACGGATCGAATTCCGCATGGCGGACGCAGGAGCGGGCGCCCGGGCGCGACCGACACCCGGGCGAGTCGACGCGTGAAGCGTTTGGGGCACTGTCGCGGCCCGCGACGTTACGCGCACGCTGCGGGACGGCGGCCCCGCCGGGCCGCAGCCACGCGCCCGCCCGCCGGGCGCCCCGCCGAGGGGGACCCACCATGCCCAGACCCACCGCACGCGTGCGCGCGCTCGTCGCCGGGACGGTGACGGCCGTGCTCGCCGCCGCCGGCGTCGCCGGAGCCGTCGCCGCGCAGGCCGTCGAGACCTGCCGCGTCGACTGGACGACGAACGCGTGGCCCGGCGGCTTCGTCACCGAGGCGCGCCTGACGACCGGGCCGGCACGGTCCTCCTGGACCCTGACGTTCGAGCTCGCCCCCGGCCAGCAGGTGACGAACGCGTGGAGCAGCACCCTCAGCCAGTCCGGCACGACGGTGACCGCCCGCAACGCGTCGTGGAACGGCACCCTCGCGGCCGGCGCGACGGCGCAGCTCGGCTTCCAGGGCACGGCGAGCGGCGCGTCGACCGTCGCACCGACGGACGTGCGGGTCGACGGCGTGCTCTGCGACGGCCAGGCGCCGCCGGCCTCCCCGACGCCGAGCGACCTGTCGACCCCGACACCGTCGCCCACCCCCGTGCCGACGCCGACGCCCACGCCGACGGTCCTGCCGACACCGACACCGACGCCGACCGTCCTGCCGACACCGACACCGACACCGACCGTCCTGCCGACACCGACACCCAGCCCCACACCCAGCCCGACCCCGGACCCCGGCACGTGCACGGGCTCCTTCTGCGACGGCTTCGAGTCACAGACCGGCACCACCCCGGGCGCACCGTGGGCCGTCGTCCACCCCGACTGCTCCGGCACGGGCACCGCCCGCATCGACACGTCGGTCGCCCGGTCCGGCAGCCGGTCGCTGCGCGTCGACGGAGCCGTCGGCTACTGCAACCACGTCTTCGTCCAGGCGCAGGGCTCGACCCCGGCCGCGGGCGGGCTGCCGACGTACGTGCGGTTCTGGGTGCGGCATACGACGGCACTGCCCACCTCGCACGTCACCTTCCTCGCGATGCGTGACACCGCCGACGGCAACCGCGACCTGCGGATGGGCGGGCAGAACGGTGCCCTGCAGTGGAACCGCGCGTCCGACGACGCGACCCTGCCCGAGCAGAGCCCGTCGGGCGTCGCGCTCAGCCGGCCGCTGCCGACCGGGACGTGGACGTGCGTCGAGGCGCTCGTCGACCCGGCCGGGCGCCTGACGACGTGGCTCGACGGCACCGAGGTCACCGGCCTCGTCGCGGACGGCACGCCGACGCACGACGTCGACGGCCAGTGGTACGCGAAGTCGTGGGCACCGCGTCTCGCGGACCTGCGCCTCGGCTGGGAGAGCTACGGCGACGGTGCCGACACCCTCTGGTACGACGACGTCGTGCTCGGCACCTCGCGCACCGGCTGCTGACGCCCGCCGCGGGGGCGGGGGGGCCCCCCCCCCCCCACCGGCCGCACAAGCCCGCCGGCTCTGCTCCTCACTAACCCCGTGCAGACCCCGCACAGCGGCCCGCAGGCCGCCCCGGCGCAGCCGGGGCTGCGGGG
>JAEXEM010000088.1 GCA_023401045.1 Actinomycetes bacterium | reverse complement strand
CAGGCGCCCCGCGGCCGGCTGGCCGACGACGACGCCGACGAGCGCGACGAGGACGCCGACGCCCTGCAGCCACGTGAGGCGCTCCCCGCCGAGCAGGAGGCCGACCCCGACGCCGGTGACGGGGTTGAGCAGGCCGACGAGACCCACGGCCCCGGCCGGCAGGTGGTGCAGCGCGGTGAACCACGCGACGTAGGCGAGTGCGGTCGCGACGAGCGAGAGGAACGCGAGGCCGAGCCAGCCGCGCCCGTCGAGCACCGGCGGAGCGCCCTCGACGGCGACCGCGACGGGCACGAGGAGCAGACCGCCGGCGGTGAGCTGCCACGAGGTCGAGGTGAGCACGTCGACCTCGCCCTGCCAGCGTGTCGAGAGGACGAAGCCGACCGACGACATGAGCATCGCGGTCGCCGCCGCGGCGACGCCGACGGGGTCCGCCGTGGTGCCTCCGGTGGCGAGGACGGCGACGACGCCCGCCAGCCCGAGCCCGGCCCCGACGAGCGAGGCGACCCGCGGGCGCTGGTGGAGCAGCGGCCACGCGACGAGCGCGAGGACGAACGGCGAGACCGCCATGATCATCGACGCCACGGACGCGGGCAGGCGCTGCGCCGCGACGTAGACGAGGACGAAGAACGCGCTCATGTTGACCGTGCCGAGCACGAGCGAGCGCCACCACCACGCGCCCTGCGGGCGACGGCGGGCCAGGGCGACCAGGAGCAGCCCGGCGGGCAGTGCGCGCAGCGTCGCGCCCCACAGCGGGTGGCTGCTCGGCAGCGTGTGCGCGGTGACGAGGTAGGTCGAGCCCCAGGCGACGGGGGCGACGGCCGCGAGGAGCGACCAGCGCCAGGTATTTTCCACGGAAGACAAAATACCTCACCGGGAAGATATATTCCGCCCATGAGCCGCCCTGCCGCCGTTCCCGACAGGATCGACCTCGTCGAGGCCGCGTGGCTCCGCGAGCGCCCCGACCTCGACGTCAGCCCGCTGCAGGTCATCGCCCGGCTGCACCGCGTCGCCAACCACCTCACCGACGAGCTCGTCGCCGTCTACGCCCGCCACGGCCTCAGCGAGGGGGACTTCGACGTCCTCGCGACGCTGCGCCGCAGCGGCCCGCCGTTCGAGCGGTCGCCGGGCGACCTCGCCGCGAGCACGCTCGTCACCAGCGGCGGCATGACGAAGCGAGTCGACCGGCTCGTCGCCGCCGGTCTCGTCACCCGCCGCGTGAGCGAGGACGACGCCCGCGCGCGCGTCGTCGCGCTCACCGAGCGCGGCCGGGAGGTCGTTGACGCCGCGTTCACCGAGCACATGGCGAACGAGCGCCGGCTCGTCGACCTCATCGCCCCGGGGCAGGCCCGCGCTCTCGAGGATGCGCTCCGCACCTGGCTCGCCGCGCTCGAGGAGCCGCCGGCGACGGCGTGACGGAGGGACGTCACCGCCCCCTTCGACAGGCCCGGCTGTCGCACCGCGTCCGAGGTGCGAGAGTCCGGCGACCCCACGCGGCGCGGTTGCTAGGCTGTCGTGGTCGCGACTGGCGCAGAGGTGGGTCACCACCGGGGAGCGACGCAGCAGCTGGACCGACGGGTCGGACGCCTGGGCCCACGGTCACCCCACACCCGACAGGTGTGCGGGTGCGCCGGGAGCGACCCGCACAGTTGACTGCGACAGGAGCACCGCATGAGCGACCACCTGCTCGACCAGAGCATCTCCGAGCTCGACCCCGAGATCGCCGCCGTCCTCGACGGTGAGCTCGCCCGCCAGCAGGGCACCCTCGAGATGATCGCCTCGGAGAACTTCGTGCCCCGGGCCGTCCTCCAGGCGCAGGGTTCCGTGCTGACCAACAAGTACGCCGAGGGCTACCCGGGTCGCCGCTACTACGGCGGCTGCGAGCAGGTCGACGTCGCCGAGACGATCGCGATCGACCGCGCCAAGGCCCTCTTCGGTGCCGAGCACGCCAACGTCCAGCCGCACTCCGGTGCCACGGCCAACGCCGCGGTGCTGCACGCGCTCATCAACGCCGGCGACAAGATCCTCGGCCTCGACCTCGCGCACGGCGGCCACCTCACGCACGGCATGCGGATCAACTTCTCCGGCAGGCTGTACGACGTCGCGTCGTACGGCGTGGACCCGCAGACGTTCCGCGTCGACATGGACGCCGTCCGCAAGGCCGCCCTCGAGCACCGCCCGGACGTCATCATCGGCGGCTGGTCGGCGTACCCGCGCCACCTCGACTTCGCGGCGTTCCGCGAGATCGCCGACGAGGTCGGCGCCAAGCTCTGGGTCGACATGGCCCACTTCGCGGGCCTCGTCGCCGCGGGCCTGCACCCGTCGCCCGTGCCGTACTCCGACGTCGTCTCCTCCACGGTGCACAAGACGATCGGCGGCCCGCGCTCCGGCTTCATCCTCAGCAAGGAGGAGTACGCCAAGAAGATCGACTCCGCGGTCTTCCCCGGCCAGCAGGGCGGCCCGCTCATGCACGTCGTCGCCGCGAAGGCCGTCGCCTTCAAGGTCGCCGCGAGCGAGGAGTTCAAGGCCCGCCAGCAGCGCACCATCGACGGCGCGCGGATCATCGCCGACCGGCTCACCGCGCCGGACGTCGCCGCGGCCGGCGTCTCCGTCCTCACCGGCGGCACGGACGTCCACCTCGTCCTCGTCGACCTGCGTCACTCGACGCTCGACGGCCAGCAGGCCGAGGACCTCCTGCACTCCGCGGGTGTGACGGTCAACCGCAACGCGGTGCCGTTCGACCCGCGCCCGCCGCGCGTCACCTCGGGCCTGCGCATCGGCACGCCGGCGCTGGCCACCCGCGGCTTCGGCGACGCGGAGTTCACCGAGGTCGCCGACATCATCGCCACGGCGCTCGTCGAGGGCTCCGCGGCGGACGTCGACGCGCTGGGTGCCCGGGTGCGCAAGCTCACCGAGGCGTTCCCGCTCTACCCGACGCTCCAGCAGTACTGAGCGGGGGACGCATGACCGCCCAGAAGCTCGACGGGACGGCCACGGCCGCCGCGATCAAGTCCGAGCTCACCGCGCGCGTCGCGGCGCTCGCCGCGCGCGGCGTCGTGCCCGGCCTCGGGACGCTGCTCGTCGGTGACGACCCCGGCTCGCGCTGGTACGTCGCCGGCAAGCACAAGGACTGCGCCGAGGTCGGCATCGCCTCCATCCGCGAGGACCTGCCCGCCGACGCGACGCAGGAGGACATCGAGGCCGCCGTCCGGCGTCTCAACGAGGACCCGGCGTGCACCGGGTTCATCGTCCAGCTGCCGCTGCCGAAGGGCATCGACACGCACCGCGTGCTCGAGCTCGTCGACCCGGCCAAGGACGCCGACGGCCTGCACCCGACGAACCTCGGACGGCTCGTGCTGCGGGTCAACGAGGAGATCACCTCGCCGCTGCCGTGCACGCCCGCCGGCATCATCGAGCTGCTCGAGCGCCACGGCGTGCCCCTCAAGGGTGCCGACGTCGTCGTCGTCGGGCGCGGGGTCACCGTCGGCCGGTCGATCGGCCTGCTGCTCACGCGGCGGGAGACGAACGCGACGGTCACCCTCACGCACACCGGCACCGCCGACCTCGCGGCGCACACCCGCCAGGCCGACGTCGTCATCGCCGCGGCCGGCGTGCCCGGCATCGTCACGGCCGACATGGTGAAGCCGGGCGCCGTCGTCGTCGACGTCGGTGTCTCGCGCGCGACCGACCCCGAGACCGGGAAGAGCAAGGTCGTCGGGGACGTCGACCCCGGTGTGTGGGAGGTCGCCTCCTGGGTGAGTCCCAACCCCGGCGGGGTCGGGCCGATGACGCGCGCCATGCTGCTGGCGAACGTCGTCGACACCGCGGAGCGCCTCGCGGACTGATACCTCCGCCCGTCTGCCACGGCCCCGGTCGCACCTGCGACCGGGGCCGTCGCACGCCGTGGTGCACGGACCGCCGTGCGGGCGATGAGTACGGCGCCTGCCCCGGGTCGGTACGGCTGACACCAGCACCGCACCCCGAGGAGTCCGCCATGGGCATGGTCCGCACGCACCTGTGGTTCGCCGACCGCGGCCACGAGGCCGCCGAGTTCTACGCGTCCGTCGTCCCGCGCTCGCGCATCACCCGCACCGTCACCGCGCCCGCCGGGATCCCCGACGTGCCCGAGGGCAGCCCGTTCATCGTCGACCTCGACCTCGACGGGCAGCAGGTGACGATCCTCAACGCGGGGCCGGCGTTCACGCTCGACGAGGCGTTCTCCTTCTACCTCGAGCTCGACAGCCAGGAGGAGGTCGACCACTTCTGGGAGGTGCTCGCCGCCGACGGCGGCTCGCACCAGCCCTGCGGCTGGCTCAAGGACCGGTTCGGGGTGTCGTGGCAGGTGGTGCCGCGTGCCCTCGACGAGATCATGTCCCGCCCCGACGCCGCCGGGGTGCAGCGCGCCACGCACGCCATGCTCCAGATGGGCAAGATCGAGATCGCGCCCCTGGAGGCCGCCTACGCCGGCGCGTGAGACCCGCCACGCACGGCCGCCGGCGGGGCGGGGACGTCGGCGGCGTGCGGCAGGATGTCGGCGTGCTGACGATCGCGACGGTCAACGTCAACGGGATCCGCGCCGCGTTCCGCCGGGGCATGGGGGAGTGGCTCGACGTCCGCAAGCCCGACGTCCTGCTCCTGCAGGAGGTGCGCGGCAGCGACGAGATCCTCGCCGACCACCTCTCGCCCGACGACTGGCACCTCGCGCACGAGGCCGGGCACGCCAAGGGCAGGGCCGGCGTCGCGATCGCGACCCGGCTGCCGATGAGCGCGGTCCGCATCGGGCTCGGCACCGGTGTCACGGGCGACGCCGGACGGTGGGTCGAGGCGGACCTCGAGGTCCCGACCGAGGGCGGCCCGACCCGCACCCTCACCGTCGTCTCCGCGTACCTGCACTCGGGGACCGTCGGCACGCCCTCGATGGACGAGAAGTACGCGTTCCTCGATCACGTGACGGCCCGCATGGCGCAGATCGTCGCGGGCGGGGGCATGGCCGTCGTCGCGGGCGACGTCAACATCGCCCACCGCGAGGTCGACATCAAGAACTGGCGCGGCAACCTCAAGAAGGCCGGCTTCCTGCCTGAGGAGCGCGCCTACCTCGACCGCTGGTTCGGCGAGCTCGGCTGGCGCGACCTCGGGCGCGAGCACGGCGGCGACGGGCCCGGCCCGTTCACGTGGTGGTCGTGGCGCGGGCAGGCGTTCGACAACGACGCCGGCTGGCGGATCGACTACCAGATGGCGACGCCCGCGCTCGCGGACCTCGCCCGGACGGTGGCCGTCGACCGTGCCGAGACGTACGACGCGCGGTTCAGCGACCACGCGCCGCTCGTCGCCGAGTACGACCTCTGAGACGCCGCCGCCGGAACGCCCGCGACGCCGCCGCGCCGGGGTCCGACCCCGGCACGACGGCGCCTCGACGAGGTGTCAGACCCCGCCGCGCAGCGCCGAGATCGGCTCGACCGACGCGGCCTTGAGCGAGGGGTAGAGCCCGGCGAGCAGCCCGATGAGGCCGCCCGACAGCGCCGCCACCCCGACGAGCCACAGGTCGAGGATCGGCGTCCACGACTGCGCCGCCGACACCGCGACGACGACGCCGACGCCGAGCGCCGCCCCGACGAGACCGCCGAGCAGCCCGACGACCACCGACTCGACCATGAACTGCGCGGCGACCTGCCGGCGGGTCGCGCCGAGGGCACGGCGCAGCCCGATCTCGCCGACCCGCTCGAGGACCGAGAGCAGCGTGACGTTCGCGATCCCGACGCCGCCGATGAGCAGCGCCACCCCACCGAGGGCGAGGAAGATCGTGTTGACGTCGGCCTGGACGCTGCGCTGCACCGAGGTCGCGGCGCGTGGCACCGAGACCTCGATGGTCTCCGGGGCCTGCGGGTCGAGCGCGGTCGGCAGCTGGGACCCGACGACCGGGCCCGCGGCGATCGCGAGGTGGAGGTGGAGCTCCTCGGGCGCCGCGAGGTCGAGCTCGGCACGTGCCGTCCCGGTCGGGACGATGACGGCGTCGCGCAGGTCGGTGCGCCGCTGCAGGTCGTCGACGACGCCGATGACCTGGTAGGCGTCGTCACCGATGAACACCGACGGCTGCCGGTCGACCCGGTGCACCCCGAGCCGCTCCGCCGCACCGGCACCGAGCACGGCGACCCGGTCCCCGCGTGCGTCGTGGCCCGCGTCGAAGTACCGGCCCTGGAGGAGCCGGCCACCGAGGGCCTCGACGGCGTGCGGGTCCGTCGCGGCGACCGCGGTGCGTGCCGTCCGTGCCGCGGACGGGTCGTGCACGGGCACCGCCCGGACGTCCCGCTCACCGACCTCGACGGAGCTGACGAGCGCCGCCGACTCGACGCCGGCGAGCCGTTCCGCGCGCTCCGCGGCGTCCCACGGCAGGCGTCCCAGGGCGCGTTCCTGCCCCGACCTGCCCGTGCCCGTCGCGGGTGCGGCGACCCCCTGCGTCGCCGCCACCGCGTCGAACTGCTTGTTGATCTGGCCCGCGGCCGTCTGGGCGAGCCCCACCGTGACGACGACGGACGCGATGCCGAGGACCGTGCCGAGGATGGTGAGGGCCAGGCGGCCCGGACGGCCGCCGATGCCCGCGGTGGCCTCCGCGAGGAGGTCCCGCGGGCCGAACCTGTCCGTGCGAGGGACTCCGGGTGCGGTGACGGTCATGCGATCTCCCGCAGGTGTCCGTCGGCGATCCGCACGCGCCGCTGGGCGCGCGCCGAGACGTCGTCCTCGTGGGTGATGACGAGCAGCGTCAGCCCGTCGCCGTGCAGCTCGTCGAAGAGGTCGAGCACGCCCGCGGAGCTGTCCGAGTCGAGGTTGCCCGTCGGCTCGTCCGCCAGCAGGATGCGCGGCTGCGACACGACGGCGCGCGCGACGGCCGTGCGCTGCCGCTCGCCGCCGGACAGCACGGTGGGCGAGAAGCGCAGCCGGTGGCCGAGCCCGACCCGCTCGAGGGCTGCCACCGCGCGGTCGCGCCGCTCCGCCCGAGGGACGCCGCTGTAGATCGTCGCGAGCAGGACGTTCTCCAGCACGGTGCGCTGCGGCAGCAGGTGGAACGCCTGGAAGACGAAGCCGATGTGCCCGGCCCGCAGCCGGGCCCGCTCCCGCTCGCCGGCCTGTGCGGTGGGCACGCCGTCGAGCAGGTACTCGCCCTGCGAGGGCCGGTCGAGCAGACCGAGCAGGTTGAGCAGCGTCGACTTGCCGGAACCCGACGGGCCGACGACCGACAGGTAGTCGCCCACCTCGACCCGCAGGTCGGCCGGGTGCAGCGCGTGGACGGGCGGGTCCCCGGGGAACTGCCGGGCGACGCCGCGGAGCTCGAGCACCGGTGGCGGCGCCTCCGGCGCGCCCGGCGGGTCGAGGAGGTCGAGGACCGTCATGCCTCGCCCTCGTCCCCGGCGGGCTCGTCGGCCTCACCCTCGTCCGCCCCGTCGAGGCCGACGACGACGAGGTCCCCCTCCTCGAGCGGGCTCTCGGAGCCCGTGATCTCGACGTACCCCGACGCCGCGAGCCCGGTGGTGACGACGACGAGACGCGTCTCGCCCTTCCCGTCGGACACCTCGACACGGCTCTCGCCGGCCGGGCCCGCGGTGAGCGCGGCCAGCGGGACGGCGAGCACCTCGCCGTCCGTCGAGCTCACCGGCACGTCGACCCGGACGTTCGTGCCCTGCAGCGCCGTGACCTGCTCGGCCGTCAGCTCACCGAGCGTGAAGCGCACGGTGCGCCGGTCGGATCGAGGGGCGGCCCCGGCGTCGCCGGACGGCGCCGCCGTCTCGTCCTGCCCCGCACCGGTCGCGGCGGCGTCCGTCACCTCGGAGACGGTCACCGGGATCTCGGCGCCGTCGAGCGTGATGGTGCCCGCCGTGCCGGGCGGCAGCAGCTCGGCGTCGGCCTTCGACGCCGAGGCGGACACCTGGATCGTCGCCCCCGAGACCGACATGAAGGCCCCGGTGAGCGTGCCGCCGCGGCGGACGTCGACGTCGTCGACGCGGCGCGGCAGCGTCGGCACGAAGACGACCTCCGTCGAGGGCAGCGGGGTGAGGAGCGCTGCCTCGGCCTCGGCGAGCTCGCCGCGGGCCGCTGTCAGCTGGTCGCGTGCGGACCGGACGGCGGCCGCCTCGGCCGAGGTGTCCGGCCGGGCGTCAGCAGCCGCCCGTGCGGCACGCGCGCTGCGCACACC
>JAEXEM010000084.1 GCA_023401045.1 Actinomycetes bacterium | reverse complement strand
CCCGTGCGGCGCGCTCCACGGTGCTCGTCGCTGCCACGTCCGTCCCCGTCCTCGCCGTACGTCTGCGCTGCGCCCACCTGCGGTCCGCCGGCGTCCACGCAGGTGGGACGGCCAGCACGGTGGTGCGCACCGACGCCCGCACCCGTGCCACGGGCACGCGGAGCGAGCACCACGCGACCGCCGGACTCGAACAGGTGTTCGATGGTTCCAGTACACGCCGCCCTCGTCGCGGTGTCAATCCGGCCTCCGGGCGACGGCATCCGAGACGCTCGGACGGGTCTACGATTTGACGACTCCATCAATCCGTCATCCGGGAGCCGCCGTGCCGCTGCACGCCCTCGGAGTCGACCGCCCCCTCGCCGAGGTGAAGGCCGACCTCTTCAAGGCCCTCGCCCACCCCGTGCGGGTGCGCACCCTCGAGCTGCTCGCCGAGCGCGACCGGCAGGTGAGCGACCTGCTCACCGAGCTCGGCCTCGAGGCCTCGCACCTGTCCCAGCACCTCGCGGTGCTGCGCCGCGCCGGGGTGGTCTCCGCCCGGCGCAGCGGCAACGCCGTCGAGTACTCGCTCGCGCTGCCGGCCGTCGCCGAGATGCTCGCCGCAGCCCGGGCGGTCCTCGTCGACGCCGCGGCCCGCAACCGCGACCTCCTCGCCGCGACGGACTGACCGTGCCCGCCACCGTCCGCTCCGTGCTGCACACCACCTGGCGGCGGGTGCTGGTCCTCGCACCGCGCCGCTCCGACTACGCCGACCTCCCCCGGTCCTGGCGGCACGACCTCGTCGCCGGTCTCACCGTCGCGGTCGTCGCCCTGCCGCTCGCCCTCGGGTTCGGCGTGTCCTCGGGCCTGGGGGCCGCCGCGGGCCTCGTCACCGCCGTCGTCGCCGGAGCACTCGCCGCCGTGCTCGGTGGCTCGCACCTGCAGGTGAGCGGCCCGACCGGCGCGATGGCCGTCGTCCTGCTGCCGGTCGTCGCCCGGCACGGCGCGGAGGCGGTCCCGGTCGTCGCCATCATGGCCGGCGGGCTCGTCGTCCTCGCCGGGGCGCTCGGCCTCGGGCGGCTCGTGTCCTACATCCCGTGGCCGGTCGTCGAGGGATTCACGTTCGGCATCGGCGTCGTCATCGCGCTGCAGCAGGTCCCCCTCGCGCTCGACACCCCGCGCGCCGAGGGCGAGAACGCCGGGCTCGTGGCGCTGCGCACCCTCGCCGCGACCGACTGGTCGGCAGCCGTCCTCCCGCTCGCCCTCGTCGCGCTCACGGCCGTCGTCATGGTCGGCCTCCCCCGCCTCCACAGGAGCCTGCCGGCCTCGCTCGTCGCCGTCGTGCTCGCGACCGTCGTCGCGGAGGTCGCCGACCTCGACGTCGACCGCATCGGGGCGCTGCCGTCGGGCCTGCCCGGGCCGCACCTCCCTGTCGTCGACCTCGCGACGACGAGCAGCCTGTTCTCCGCCGCGCTCGCGGTCGCCGCCCTCGCCGCCCTCGAGTCGCTGCTGTCGGCACGCGTCGCCGACGGCATGGCCGACGACATCGAGCGCACCCGCCCGAACCGTGAGCTCGTCGGGCAGGGCGTCGCGAACGTCGCCTCAGGCCTGTTCGGCGGGCTGCCCGCGACGGGCGCCATCGCGCGCACCGCCGTCAACGTCCGCGCCGGCGCGCGCACCCGGGTCGCCGCCCTCACGCACGCCGTCGTCCTCGCGGGGATCGTCTACCTCGCCGCCCCGCTCGTCGGGCGGGTGCCGCTGTCGGCCCTCGCGGGCGTGCTCCTCGTCACCGCCGCCCGCATGGTCGACCTGCCGACGGCCCGCGCGATCTGCCGCTCGGGACGTTCCGGTGCCCTCGTGTTCTGCGTGACGCTCGGGGTCACCGTCGTCTTCGACCTCGTCATGGCCGTCGAGGTCGGCGTGGCGGTCGCCGCGGTGCTCGCGCTGCGCGCCGTGGCCCGGTCCAGCGGGATGCACCGCGAGCCCGTGCCGGAGGCGGCAGGAGACCGACTCACCGCAGAGGACGAGCACGCGCTGCTGCACGAGCACATCGCGGTCTACCGGATCGACGGCGCGTTGTTCTTCGCCGACGTGCGCCGGTTCCTCGACGAGCTCGCGCTCGTCACCGACGTGCGGGTCGTCGTGCTGCGCCTGGGGAACGTCCGCGTGCTCGACACCAGCGGCGCGAACGCGCTCACCGAGATCGTCACCGACCTGCGTCGGCGCGGGATCGTCGTGCTGCTCAAGGGCCTGCGGCCGGAGCACCGCCGGCTCGCCGAGCAGATCGGTGTCATCGCGGCGCTCGGTGGTGAGGAGCACGTGCTCGACAGTCTCGAGGAGGCGCTCGAGCACGCTCGCCGTCACGTCCGCGGGACGCTCACCGACGCGACTCCGGGCTGACGACGGACCCGTCGGGTGGGCGAGGATGGGACGGTGATCGACCCGCCGACGCCCGGACTGCGGGTGACGCGCACCCTCGTCCTGCCCGACCGGGAGCTGCTGTGGCGGTTCTCGCGCTCGTCCGGCCCCGGCGGTCAGGGCGTCAACACCACCGACTCGCGCGTCGAGCTGTCCTGGGACGTCGCCGGCTCGGCCGTCCTCACCCCCGGGCTGGGGGGTCGCCTCGAGGAGCGCCTGGCCTCGCGCCTCGTCGGCGGGGTGCTCACGGTCGTCGCCTCGGAGCACCGTTCGCAGCTGCGCAACCGCGACGCGGCGCGGGCGCGTCTGGCCGCCCTCGTCGCCGACGCGCTGGCCCCGCCCGGGCCAGCGC
>JAEXEM010000342.1 GCA_023401045.1 Actinomycetes bacterium | reverse complement strand
GGGTGCGCCAGGGGCCGTCACCTCGTCCGAGGTGACGGCGCCCGTGAGCGCGCCCCGGTCGTCGCGTCAGTGGTCGTGGTCCGCGAGGCCGTCCTCGTGCCCGTGGTCCTCCTCGTCCGTCGCGGGGGCGACGGGCGTCGCCGGCTCGCGGCTGCCCGTCGGGGCCGGGGTGCCCCGGCGGCGGACGTCCCCGGACGCGACCGCGACCTCGTCCGGCACGACGTCGAGCTCGACGCTGCGGTAGATCTCGCCGGTGGCGAGGTCGACCGCGTGGATCGACCGGGTCGCGGGCTCGGTGACGTACGCGGTGCCCGCGTGGACGGTCACCGCGGGGCGGGGCTCCTGCCAGCGCAGCGGCTCCTGCCACGGTGCGACGACCGGCACCGACCTCACGAGCGTGCCGGTGGACGGGTCGACGACGTGCAGCGCGCCGTCGGTGCCCAGCACGAGCGCCTCGCCCTCGTCGCCCCGCGCGAGGGAGCGGAACGAGTACGACGCGGGCAGGTCGACGAGGCGCAGCGTGGCCGTCCTCGTGTCGACGAGGGAGACGCGCGTCGGGCGCTCGAGCTCGGCGTCGGCGTCGACCTTGTAGTCGCCGAGCACGACCGGCGACACCGGGCTGCCGGACTGGTTCCCGATGCGGCCGTACGCGTCGGGGCTCGTCACCTTGGTGAACACCCCGTCGTGGAGGACGACGACGCCGTCCTGGCAGCCGACGACGACGGTGCCGCCGGCCGCGACGGACTCGCCGTGGACGCCGGGGCAGGCGTCGGTCGCGGCGACCTCGCGCCCGTCGGCGTCGAGGGCCCGCACCCCGGTGCGTGCGTCCTCGGTGCCGTCGGAGACGACGAGGGTGCCGTCGGGCAGCTCGACGGCGACCCCGTGGTGCGGGTGGGGGGTCGTGTGCCGGCGGGCGTCGTCGGACGGGCCGTCGGCGACGTCCTCGGAGTCGAGCACGGTCACCTCGCCGGTGCCGTCGTCGAAGAGGGCGGTGCGCCCGTCGTGGACGACGACGTGGCCGGGCGTGCGGGCCGGGAAGGTGACGTCGGTGAGCTGCGGCTGCTGGGTGTAGTGGTGCGCGTGGTCGTCGTGACCCTGCCCCCACGTGCCGGTGTCGAGCACCCGGAAACCATCGTCGCCGGAGACGAGGACGTGCCGGCCGTCGCCGGCGGCCGCGACGCGCAGGTAGCCCGGGGCGGGCACGTCGGCGAGCACCTCGAGCGAGCCGGCGTCGAGGACGAGGAGGCCGCCGTCGTACGTCACCGCGAGGCGCGGGACCGCGGCGCCGCGCTCGGTGCGCTCGGGCGTGGAGGTGGCGTCCGGCGTGGTGGTGGCGGTGGGTGCAGCGGCCGCGCAGGCGCCGAGGAGAGCGACGACGGCGGCAGTGGCGGCGAAGGCGGTGGTGACGTGGCGGGCACGACGGGACCTGGTCATGGGCGTGGGCGGGTGGCCCGTTCCTCTCGGGACGGCGGCGGGACGCGGAGAACCTAACGCGAATGAGAGGCGTTATCAATAACTACGACGAGACTGCCCATCCGCCCACCCGGCGGCGTCGGTCAGGCGGACGCGGTGACGACCGGCGCGGGCGTCCCGGTCGAGGGGGCGGCGAGCCGCACGAACGTCGCCGCCAGCGCCGTCGTCACCGGGATGGCGAGGACGAGCCCGATCGAGCCGACGAGCGTCCGCACGACCTCCTCGGCGATCTCCCCGCTCGTCAGCAGCCCGAGCAGGTCCCGGTCGGAGAGGCTGACGAGCAGGACGAGCGGCAGCGCCGCCCCCACGTACGCGAAGACGATCGTGTAGACCGTCGAGGCGATGTGGTCGCGCCCGATGCGCATGCCCTGGCCGAACAGCGCCCGCCACGACCGGCCCGGGCTCGCCGCGTGCAGCTCCCACACGGCCGAGGCCTGGGTGATCGTCACGTCGTTGAGCACGCCGAGCCCGGCGAGCACCATCCCGCAGAGGAGCACCGACCGCAGGCGTACCTCGGGCGCGACGGACATGAGGTCGAGCGCGTACTCGCCGGACAGTCCCGTGAGGTGCGCGGCGCCCCCGGCCCACGCGGCGATGCCCGCCGTCGCGACGAGCCCGACGAGCGTCCCCGCGAGCGCCGTCGAGGTCCGCACCGAGACACCGTGCGCGAGGTAGAGCACGGCGAACATCACCGCGACGCTCGTGACGAGCGCGACGGGCACGGCCGGCCGGCCCTGGAGCAGCGCGGGCAGGGTGAACCCGGCGACGACGACGAGTCCGACCGCCATCCCGACGAGCGCCGCCAGCCCTCGCCAGCGCGCGACGAGGACGACGAGCAGCGCGAACACCGCGGCGAGCAGCGCCATCGGTGGGCCGCGCACGAAGTCGACGAAGACGTGCTGGGTCCGCATCTCGGTGGGATCGGCCTCCGGGTCGAACGCGATCGCGGCGACCTCCATGCTCGCGAGCCGCACCGTGTCACCGGGAGCGATCTCGGGCACGTACTCCGGCGGGACGTGCATCGTCACCTCCTCGCCGTCGGAGGTGCGCACCACCGTCTCGTCCATGGCCGTGGCGTCCGGCCGCACCTCGAGGACGACGGCGCGCCCGTAGCTCACCCCGGGACCGTCGGTCGCGAACGACGGCGGGGCGTCCGCGGCGTGCGGCCACAGCCACCACGCCCCGACGCCGGTGAGGAGCAGGGCGGGGGCGAGCACCGCGGTGAGGAGGAGGCGGGCCCGTGCGACGGACGCCGCCGGGGGTGCCACGGTGGTGTGCGCGTGGCCGTGCGCGTGCGCCGGCGCGTCCTCGACGGTCGGGTGGTCCACCCCCACACCCTCACCGCCCGGTGCGCCGCGACGCGTCGCGCCACGCCGGGGTCGGCCGGGGTCGGCGTGCGTCACGCGCCTGCGCGCGGCTCCCGCAGGTCGAGGACCATGCGGTGGCCCCAGTCGTACGAGGTCGCACGGCGGAAACCGAGGTGCTCGTAGAACGCGATCGCACGCGAGTTGGCCGCCGCGACGCCGAGGTGGACCCCGGGCACGCCCCGCGCGCGCAGCGCCGCGGCGAGCGCGTCGACGAGGCGCCGGCCCCAGCCCTGGCCCTGCAGTCGAGGCAGCAGGTCGATGTGCAGGTGCGCGGGTGCGTCCGCCGGGACGTCCGTCGGGTCGGGGTGGTGGACCTGCGCGAGCAGGACGTGGTCCTGGGTGCCGTCGCCGGGGTCCGGTGCCTGCGGCCGCTGCGCCCGCAGCGTGGGCCACCAGTGCTCCTCGCACCACGCGTCGAACGCCGCGGTGTCCGCGGTGGCGACGACGTAGCCGCCGACGCCCTGCTCGTCGGCGACGACGAACGTCAGCCCCGGGTCCGCGGTGGGGTACGGCCCGCAGTACACGTGACCGAGCAGGTCCGGGTCCCGGTAGAGCGACGTCGCGTCCTCGCCCGCCGCACCCGTGAGCAGGCACAGCCGGTACATGCCGGGCAGGTCGCTCGGGTGGTACGGGCGGAGCGTCGCGGTCACCCGACGACCCTGCCACTGCCGGGTGCCGCCGGGCCAGGGGCGGTGCGGTCGTCCCGGGTTGAAGGACCACGCCCCGCACCGGGTAGGATCGACGCCGCAGCGCCCGTCAGGGCGTCGCGCGGGTGTAGTTCAATGGTAGAACTTCAGCTTCCCAAGCTGACAGCGCGGGTTCGATTCCCGTCACCCGCTCCCTCGCCCCCGCAGGTCGGGGCCTACATCAGCCCGTCACGGACCGCCGCGTGGACGCTCGGCACGGTCGGGCGGAACCCCAGCCGGCGCGCCAGGCTCGCGTCCACCCGCCCCTGCCACGGGTTCTCCAGCGGCTCGCCCGACGACGGGTACGGCTCACCGACCAGCTGCGCGATCTCGAGGATGCTCAGCGGGGCGTCGTCCGCGATGTTGACGACGCGGCCGTCGAACGCGCCCTCGAGGGCGAGCAGGAACGCGGTGGCGACGTCCGCGTGGTGCGCCGTGCTCTGCGCGCGGGCCGGGTGCCAGCCGCGCTCGGCCGCCATCCGCGGCAGCGCCTCGAGGTGGCCGTCCCCGTCGCCGTAGACGAACGGCAGCCGCAGGACGCTCCACGTGAGCCCGCTGGCGTGCAGGAGCTGTTCCGCCGCGATCTTGCTCGCGGGGTAGGCCGCCCACGGCGAGGTCGGGTCGCTCTCGGTGGCCGGGTGGCCGAGGTCCGCGGGGTAGACGTTCGACGTGCTCGCCATGACGAGCCGCGCGTCCGGGGCGTGCTCCTGGACGGCCTCGACGACGTGGCGGGTGCCGTCGAGGTTGACCCGCCGGATCGCGTCCTCGTCGGGTGTGCGGAACACCGCGGCGAGGTGGACGACGTCGTTGACGCCGTCGAGCGCCGCGGGCAGGGTCCGCGGGTCGAGGACGTCGCCCTCGACGGGTGTGACGCCGGGCGGCAGCTGCTTGCCCGGGCGCACGAGGCCACGGGTGTCGACGCCGGCCTCGACGAGGCGCTGGAGCAGTCGGGAGCCGACGAGGCCGGTCCCTCCGGTGACGAGCACGGTCATGTCTGCGCCATCCTGTCCTTGTAGTCGGTGAGGCGCTGGGTGGCCTCCTTGAGGACACGGTTCGTCGTGGCGACGTCCGCGTCGTCGACTCCGGCGAACGCGACCGAGGCGATGAGCCCGATCGGGTCGTCGACGGCCTGCCAGAGGTCGCGGCCGGCGGCGGTGATGCTCAGCTGCTTCTGCCGCTGGTCACGGGGGTGGGGCTGCTGCTCGACGAGCCCCTTGCGCACGAGCGCGCCGATGACGGCGCTGAGGGTCGCGCGCTCGACGTCGAGCTCGCGGGTCACCTCCCGCTGCGGCAGCGGGCCGTCGGCGGCGAGCCGGCTGAGCACGTAGTACTGGGTGAGGCCGAGGTCGTGGGCGCGCAGGGCGGTCTCGGCGACGGCGCGGCTGGCGAAGAAGTACTTCTTCGCCCAGACGCCGGCCGCCTCGAGGTCCGCGTCGGAGTTGATGTTAGGCACCTGACAAATATCGTCAGGTGCCTGACGTCCTGTCAAGGGTGCGAGGGGGCCGGTGCCGCCCCGGGTGCCCGGCCGCGGCTGACCCGCTCGGCGAGCTGCGCGGCGCGCGAGACGTCTGCCCAGGTGAGAGGACCGTGTGAATCCGCACGACCGAATCGCTTAGGCGAATGTTTCGGACAAACCGCCCGATACCTTTCCGCTCGTCGTGGCCGCCCGTGGCCGCGCTCGTGGGCGCCGCCGCCCGCGCCGAGCGGGGGCCGCGCGGGTGGCGGTTCCCGGCGAGCACCGTCGTCCAGCCCGAGGAGTCGCCCGTGACCACGCCCCGTCAGGGAGAGCCCGACACCGGCACCGTCGACACCGGCCTCCGCGTGCCGGGGTCCTCCTCGGACCGCCGGCCCGTCGCGCTGCCGACGGC
>JAEXEM010000005.1 GCA_023401045.1 Actinomycetes bacterium | reverse complement strand
GCGTTACGGCGGTCATAGCGAAGGGGAAACGCCCGGTCCCATTCCGAACCCGGAAGCTAAGCCCTTCAGCGCCGATGGTACTGCACTCGCCAGGGTGTGGGAGAGTAGGACGCCGCCGGACAACGATTCACGAAAGGCCCACCCCTCACGGGGTGGGCCTTTCGTCGTTCCCCGCGTCCACTTTCGGTGACCTGTCGAGTCGTCGTCACCTGCAGTGGCGTCGTTGCGTCGTGGCGGACGTGCTCCGCGACTCCGTCAGGATGCGGATCGGCGTCGTGGTCGTCGCCCGAGCAGCCGACCGGGAGCGGCCCCTGCAGCGATGTCGCCGCGGGGCCGTTCCTGCTGCACCTCACGGTGCGGACGCTCGCGGCCCGCACGGGTCCGTGCGCGCGCCAGGCACGTGGGCGCAACGGACGTGGCCGAGCGGCCCCGTCGGCCGCGAGGCGGACCCAGCATGGCGCCGCGCAGCGCGGGCCGTCCCGACGCGACCTGGCTCCGGACCGTGCGCTTCGCCTGGCCGGCCACGCGGTCCGACAGCGGCGGACCGCGCTCGTCAGCTGCTCGGGGCATCCTCGGCGACGAAGACGACGACGCCCAGCGGAGGGACGCGGATCGACGCCGAGAACGGGCGGCTGTAGTGCTCGATCGGCTCGGCCGTGATCTCACCGAGGTTGCCGACACCTGAGCCGCCGTACGCCTCGGAGTCGGAGTTGAAGGCCTCTCGCCACGTCCCGCCCTGGGGGAGCGGCAGGCGCCACTGCTCGTGCGGGACACCTGCGAAGTTGACGACGACGACCGCCGGGCGGCCGTTGCGTGCGCGGCGCACGTACGCCAGGAGGTTGAGGTCCGCCTCGTCGGACGCGAGCCACTCGAAGCCCTCGGGCGTGTGGTCGAGCTCCCAGAGCGCGGGCGTCGCGCGGTAGAGCGCGTTGAGGTCCTGCGCGCAGCGCTGCACGCCCCGGTGCGACGCGTCGTCCAGCGCCCACCAGTCGAGGGAGCTGCCCTCCGCCCACTCGCCACGCTGCGCGAACTCCTGGCCCATGAAGAGCAGCTGCTTGCCCGGGTGCGTCCACTGGTACCCCAGGAGGGCGCGCACGCCCGCGAGGCGCTGCCAGTGGTCACCGGGCATGCGCTCGTAGAGCGAGCCCTTGCCGTGCACCACCTCGTCATGGCTGATCGGGAGGATGAAGTGCTCCGAGTACGCGTACACCATCGAGAACGTCACCTCGTGGTGGTGGTACCGCCGGTTGATCGGCTCCTCACGCAGGTAGCGCAGGGTGTCGTTCATCCAGCCCATGTTCCACTTGAGCCCGAAGCCCAGCCCGTTGGCGGACGTCGGCGCCGTCACCCCCGGCCAGGCGGTCGACTCCTCGGCGATCATCATGATTCCCGGCGTGCGGCGGTACGCCGTCGCGTTGGCCTCCTGGAGGAAGGAGATCGCCTCGAGGTTCTCCCGACCGCCGTAGACGTTGGGGCGCCACTGCCCCGGCTGACGGGAGTAGTCGAGGTAGAGCATCGAGGCGACCGCGTCGACGCGCAGCCCGTCGACGTGGAACTCCTCGAGCCAGTAGCTCGCGTTCGCGACGAGGAAGTTGCGGACCTCGCGACGGCCGAAGTTGAAGACGAGGGTGCCCCAGTCGGGGTGCTCGCCCAGCAGCGGGTCGGGGTTCTCGTAGAGCGCGGTGCCGTCGAAGTGGGCGAGCGCCCACTCGTCCTTGGGGAAGTGCGCCGGCACCCAGTCGACGATGACGCCGATACCTGCCCGGTGGAGCGTGTCGATGAGGTGGCGCAGGTCGTCCGGGTGCCCGAACCGTGACGT
This sequence comes from Actinomycetes bacterium, assembly GCA_023401045.1. Lineage (GTDB taxonomy): Bacteria > Actinomycetota > Actinomycetes > Actinomycetales > Cellulomonadaceae > Cellulomonas. Next base: position 6,594 of record JAEXEM010000005.1, on the reverse strand, counting down.
CGGTGCGTAGTACGAGGAGACCTGGTAGCCCCACGACCCGCCGAACGGGTGCTCCGCGACGGGCAGGAACTCGACGTGCGTGAAGCCCATCTCGAGGACGTAGGCCGTCAGCTGCTCGGCGAGCTCGCGGTACGACAGGCCCTGGCGCCAGGACCCCAGGTGCACCTCGTAGATGCTCACGGGCCCCGCGTGCGGGTCGCGAGAGGTGCGCTCACGCATCCAGGCGTCGTCGCCCCACGTGTACCCGGACTCCACGACGACCGACGCCGTCGCCGGCGGCACCTCGGTGCCCTTCGCCAGCGGGTCCGCCTTCTGGCGCCAGGACCCGTCCGACCCGAGGATCTCGAACTTGTACCGGGTGCCGGCACCGATGCCCGGCGCGAAGAGCTCCCAGATGCCGCTGTCGCCGAGCGTGCGCATCGCGTGCGTCGCGCCCTGCCAGTGGTTGAAGTCGCCGACGACCCGGACGGCTCGGGCGTTGGGTGCCCACACCGCGAAGGAGGTCCCCTGCACCTCGCCGAGCTCGCCGGAGTAGGTGTGGAGGTTGGCGCCGAGGACGGTCCAGAGCTGCTCGTGGCGGCCCTCGCGGACGAGGTACCGGTCGAGCTCGCCGACCGTCGGCAGGAAGCGGTACGGGTCGTCGTCGACGGACGACCACTCGCCGTACGTCACCTCGACGCGGTAGTCCGGCACCGCGGTGCCCGGCAGGAGCGCGACCCAGATGCCGTCGAGCTCGTGGGTCGCGTCGACCCGGCCGTCCGCCGTGACGACCTGGACGCGGTCGGCCAGGGGGCGCAGGGTCCGGATCGTCACCGTCCCGTCGCCGACGTGCGGACCGAGCACGGCGTGCGGGTCGTAGTAGGCACCGGCCGCGACCGCACGGAGCGTGTCGACGTCGACGGGGACGGGTGACGGGACAGCGGCAGTCATGTGCCTACCCAACCACCCCGAGGGTGTCACCGCAGGTGATGGCGCCCGGCAGTCCCGCGCGGGTCGCACCGGGCAGGACGGCGGCGCGACCCCGTGAGGTACGCGGGAGACGGAGCGTCACCCCGGTGGACGGACCGGCCGGTACGTCGGGCCGCCCGGTTCGTGTCGCGCCGTCCCGTCCCGGCGCTGTCCCGTGCCTAGACTCCCCGGACGACCCCGGAGGTGAGCGGTGCCCCGACGTCCCGACGACGTGACGACCTCGACGACCGACGACCACCTGACGCACTCGACGAGCGGTCCCGGACGTCCCGTCAGCGGTGTCCTCCAGCTGCGTGCTGCCGGCGTGGGGCTCGTCCTCGACCTCGACGGCCTGCCGCGCGTGCTGCACTGGGGTGCCGACCTCGGCGACCTCGACGACGCCGCCCTCGCCGATGTGCGGGAGGCCTCGCGACCGGCGCCGATGGGCTTCCCCGTCGACGGTGAGGTCCGCGTGTCCGTGCTGCCGGAGCACTCGACCGGCTGGTTCGGCACCCCGGGGCTCACCGGGTCCCGTGCCGGGCGGGCCTGGTCGAGCGCGTTCGTCACCACCGGGGCGATGCTGCACGTCCGCAACCACGCCGGCAGGGGCAGCGACGACGGTGACGGCGGGACGGTCGTCGTCACCGCGCGCGACGAGGCGGCAGGCCTCGACCTCGAGCTCGTCGTCGAGCTCACACCGCAGGGCCTCGTGCGTCAGCGGGCGACGGTGACGAGCACCGCGGCGGACGTCTTCGAGGTCGGCGCGCTCACCCTCACGCTGCCGGTGCCGGCCCGCGCGACGACGCTCCTCGACCTCGCCGGTCACTGGGGTCGCGAGCGCGCGCCGCAGCGCACCGCCTTCACGCACGGCACCCGGCTGCGTGAGAACCGTCGCGGGCGCACCGGCTTCGACACGCCGTACGTGCTCGTGGCGGGCACCGACGACCTCGGGCACCGTCGCGGGGAGTGCTGGGGCTGGCACGTCGCGTGGTCGGGCAACCACCGCAGCCTCGCCGAGCGGTCGTCGCAGCACGCCGGCCTGCTCGGGGGCGGCGAGCTGCTCCTCGCAGGCGAGGTGCGGCTCGGACCGGGGGAGTCGTACACCGGGCCGTGGCTCTACGGGTCCTACGGCGCCGCCGGGCTCGACGAGCTCGCCGGTCGGTTCCACACGTGGCTGCGGGCCCGCCGCCGGCACCCGCGCTCGCCTCGGCCGGTCACGCTCAACACGTGGGAGGCGGTGTACTTCGACCAGGACCTGCCTCGGCTCGTCGAGCTCGCCGACGCCGCCGCCGCCGTGGGCGCCGAGCGCTTCGTCCTCGACGACGGGTGGTTCGGGTCGCGCCGCGACGACACCCGCGGACTGGGCGACTGGTTCGTCTCGCCCGACGTCTGGCCCGACGGCCTCACCCCGCTCATCACGCACGTCACGTCCCTCGGCATGCAGTTCGGGCTCTGGGTCGAGCCGGAGATGGTCAACCCCGACTCCGACCTCGCCCGTGCGCACCCCGACTGGATGCTGCGCCTGCCGGACCGGCTCCCGCTGCCCGCGCGCACCCAGCAGGTGCTCGACCTGGCGCACCCCGAGGCGTACGCCCACGTCCTCGGCCGGCTCGACGCGCTCCTCACCGAGAACGACATCGCCTACCTCAAGTGGGACCACAACCGCGACCTGCTCGACGCGGGTCACGGACCCGACGGCACCCCTGGCGTCCACCGGCAGACCCGCGCGGTCTACCGCCTCCTCGACGAGCTGCGCGCCCGGCACCCGCAGGTCGAGATCGAGTCGTGCTCGTCCGGCGGGGCGCGGGTCGACCTCGAGATCCTCCAGCGCACCGACCGGGTGTGGGCGTCGGACTGCATCGACGCGCTCGAGCGCCGCACGATCCAGAGGTGGACGAACCTGCTCCTGCCGCTCGAGCTCGTCGGCGCCCACGTCGGGTCCGGCACCTCGCACACCACGGGCAGGCACGCCACGCTGGGGTTCCGTGCCGGCACGGCGCTCTTCGGCCACCTCGGCATCGAGTGGGACCTGCGGGAGGCCGACGCCGAGCAGCGTGCCGAGCTGGCCGCGTGGGTCGCGCTGTACAAGGAGGTCCGCGGCCTGCTGCACACCGGTGCCAGCGTCCACGCCGACCTCCCGGACCCCGCGTACGAGCTGCACGGAGTCGTCGCCCGGGACGGCTCCGAGGCGCTGTACTGCCTCGCCTCCGTGGCGTCCTCCGCGCAGATGCCGGCGGGGATGGTGCCACTGCCCGGGCTCGACCCCGACGCGACCTACGAGGTGCGTCCGCAGGCGCCCGGTGACGTCGTCACGCACGGGCGGGCGGCACCGTGGTTCGGCGACGGGGTCCGGGCGACGGGCCGTGTGCTCGAGCAGGTCGGGGTGCGCGGTCCGCAGCTCTCGCCCGAGCGGCTCGTCCTCCTGCGGGCGACGCGGACGTCGTGACGTCCGGCGCGCCGTCCCGACGTCCGAGGAGGCCCAGGGGCCCGGTCGACGGACCGCGACCGGCGGCGGTCAGTCGAGCGGCCGAGGCCGCCCCAGCAGCCGGGCGAGACCCGCGGCCGGGATGTGGGACCACCGTGGCCGGTTCCGCGCCTCGTAGACCGCCTCGTACAGCGTCTTGTCGATCTCGAGCGCCTGCAGCAGCAGGTCCCCCGTCGGGTCGGCGGTGACGCCGTACCCGGCGAGCAGCCCCCCGCGCGCCTGCGCAATCCAGGCGTCGGCGTCGGTGCCGGTGAGGCCGCCGACCGCGGCGGCGTAGTCGAACGACCGCAGCAGACCCGCGACGTCGCGCAGCGCGAGCTCCGGACGCGTGCGGACGGCGAGCGGCGCGAGCGGCTCGCCCTCGAAGTCGATGACGAACCACCGGTCCGCCGAGCGCAGCACCTGGCCGAGATGGAGGTCGCCGTGGACGCGCTGGCGCGGGGGAGCGGCCGGCAGTGCCGCGAGCTCGCCCGCGAGAGCGTGCACCGCCTCGGACCAGCCGAGCACCGACGGGACGGTCTCCGCCGCCCACGCGAAGCGGTCGACGAGGGCGCGGGCGAGCGCCGGTGCCCCCTCGACCGGCGCGACCGTGCCGTACGCCGTGGCCAGCGCCTCGTGCATGCCGGCGACCGTCGTGCCGAGCTCCTCGGCGAGGCTCCCGAGCGGGGCCCCCGCCCGCGCCAGGTCGCACGCGAGCTCGAAGCCGTCCCGGGCGCCCGGCACGTAGCTGCTGAGGACACCGAGGTACCCGACCGTGTCCTCGCGGTCGGCGACGCGCCAGCGCGCCTGCGCCCACGCGAGCGGGGCCGGCACACCGTCCCAGCCGACCTCGACGAGGCGGCGCGGCACGTCGATGTCGGGGTTCTCCCCGCCGGCGAGGGCCCGGAGCACCTTGAGGATGCCGAGCGGCTCTCCGTCCGCACCGGGCAGGACGACCGACGTGTTCGACTGCTCACCGGTGACGACCCTGGCGCGAGCGACGTCGACGGAGGCGCCGGGGCCGTCGGCGTGGGCGAGCCAGTGGGCGAGGAAACGGGGGTCGCCCGTGGCGTCGAGGACCGTGCGCCCACGGACCGTGCCGACGACCTCGCCGGTGCCGACCACCTCCCCGTCGACGACGTCCTCGTCGACGACCCGGACTGGCACCTGGAGGACGACGTCGAGAGCCGCGGCGCGGGCGTTGACGAGCAGGACGCGCACCCCGTCGTCGAACCGCACGGAGCCCACCGCCGTCAGGCGTGCGGCCACCCCCTTGGCCGGGTACCAGCGCCGCTCCGGCAGCCAGGACCGCAGCAGGCGCACGACGCCGTCGTCGAGCTCGTCCGGGGGGAGCGCGTCGAGGATCACGGCGTCGCCAGCTCGAGCCAGTAGAAGTCACGTGAGCCGAGCGTGAACGTCATCGTGCCGTCGTCCCCGACGTCGGGGAAGTGGGCGCCGCCGAAGACGTCGCGGGCCGACCAGCCGGCGAACTCCGGGAGCTTGGCCGTCGTCGCGCGCGCCGTGGAGGCGAGGTTCGCGACGACGAGGATCGTCTCGTCCGCGGTGCGCCGCAGGAACGTCAGCACCGCCTCGTTGTCGTTCGGCACGACCTCGAAGTCGCCCATGCCGAGCGCCTTGTGCCGGCGTCGCACCGTGAGCATGCCGCGCACCCAGTGGAGCAGCGACGTCGGCTGGGCGAGCTGGCTCTCGACGTTGATGTTGCCGTAGTGGTAGACGAGCGACTGGACGACCGGCAGGTAGAGCTTGCCCGGGTCGGCGACGGAGAAGCCGGCGTTGCGGTCCGGTGTCCACTGCATCGGCGTGCGCACCGAGTCACGGTCCGGCAGCCAGATGTTGTCGCCCATGCCGATCTCGTCGCCGTAGTACAGGCAGGGGCTGCCGGGCAACGACAGCAGGAGCGAGTGGGCGAGCTCGATCTCCTTGCGGGAGTTGTCGAGCAGCGGCGCGAGGCGCCGGCGGATGCCGACGTTCGCCCGCATCCGGGCGTCCGGGGCGTACCAGCCGTACATCGACGCACGTTCCTCGGTCGACACCATCTCGAGCGTGAGCTCGTCGTGGTTGCGCAGGAAGGTGCTCCACTGGCCGCCGCCCGGGATGGAGGGCGTGTCGGCGAGGATGTCGATGATCGGGTTGGCCCGCTGGTCGCGCAGCGAGTAGAAGATGCGCGGCATGACCGGGAAGTGGAAGCACATGTGGCACTCGGGCTCGTCGTCCGTGCCGAAGTAGTGGACGACGTCCTCGGGCCACTGGTTCGCCTCGGCGAGGAGGATCCGGCCCGGGAACTCCTCGTCGACCATGCGCCGCAGGTCGCGCAGGAAGCGGTGGGTCTCGGGGAGGTTCTCGCAGTTCGTGCCCTCGGCCTCGAAGAGGTACGGCACGGCGTCGAGCCGGAACCCGTCGACGCCGAGGTGCAGCCAGAACCGGGCGACGTCGAACATCGCGTCGACGACCCGGGGGTTCTCGAAGTTGAGGTCCGGCTGGTGGCTGAAGAACCGGTGCCAGAAGTACTGGCGCCGCACGGGGTCGAACGTCCAGTTCGACGTCTCGGTGTCGACGAAGATGATCCGCGCGTCCTGGTAGCGCGTGTTGTCGTCGCTCCACACGTAGAAGTCGCCGTACGGGCCCTCGGGGTCCGAGCGCGACGCGTGGAACCACGGGTGCTGGTCGCTCGTGTGGTTCATCACGAGGTCGATGACGACCCGCATGCCACGGCGGTGGCACTCCAGGACGAGGTGGCGGAAGTCGTCGAGCGTGCCGTACTGCGAGGCCACGGCGGTGTAGTCGGAGACGTCGTACCCGCCGTCGCGCATCGGGGACGGGAAGAACGGCGGCAGCCACAGGCAGTCGACGCCCAGCCACTGCAGGTAGTCGAGTCGCTCGATGAGCCCGACGAGGTCGCCCGAGCCGTTGCCGGAGGAGTCCGAGAACGTGCGCAGCATGACCTCGTAGAACACCGCCGAGCGGTACCACTCGGGGTCGTCGGAGCGTGCGTCGTACTTCCACGGCATCGGCTGCAGCGGGGGCGCCGTGGTCGGCAGCTCGGGCTGGCGGTGCCTGGGCAGGGCGAGCGCGAGCGCGGCGGTCGTCGGCACCGGCTCCGACGGCGGGCCCGACGGCTGCGGTGGCGGCGGGGTGCGCGGGACCGGAGCGACGGGTCCGGG
>JAEXEM010000478.1 GCA_023401045.1 Actinomycetes bacterium | reverse complement strand
GCTGACGAGCGAGCCGTCCGCGCGCGTGCCGTTGAGCTGGAGCGTGTGCGGCCCGGCCGGCACGCCCGAGGGCAGCGGCAGCCGACCGGCGAACGTGCCGTCGGCCGCGACCGTCACCGAGCCGAGGAGGACGGGGGTCGAGAACAGCCAGACGTCGACGACCTCGCCGGGTGCGAACCCGCCGCCCGTGACGGACACGAACCCGTCGTGGTCGACGACGATCCGGCCCGCGTCGTCGACGCGCAGCTGAGCGCCCTGCGCGTCCACGCCCCGGAGCGTCACGTCGGCGCCCGCCGCGCTCACCGCGAGGCCGCCGCCCTGGACCCGGGTGAGGACGGAGACCGGCGTGCCGTCGACCCAGGCCCGTGTCGCACCGGGGTCGATCCGGGGACGCACGGGGGTGCCGTCGTCGCCGGGCACCGTCACGGGGGCCGCGGCCGGGGTCCCCGTCACCGCCGCGCTCGCCGCACCCGCACCGACCGCGGTGACGGCGCGTACCTGGACGCGGTAGGTCGTGCCGTTGACGAGCCCCGTGAGCGTGAACCGCGGGCCGTCGACCGCGACCCACGTCCGGCCGCCGTCGAGGGTGCGCTCGTAGCGCAGGACAGGCGAGCCGCCGTCCGCGGCGGGTGCGGTGACGGTGACGTCCAGGCGGCGGCTGCCGGCCTCCACCGCCGTGATCGTCGGCGTGCCCGGCAGGCTCACGGGCGTCGCGGTCACCGGGGCGCTCCAGGCGCCGTGACCGAGCCCGTTGACGGCACGGACCCGGAACGAGACGGCCGTGCCGTCGACGAGGTCACCGACGGTCGCGCCGGTGCCCGTCGTGGTGCCGGCCGAGGTCCACACCGTGCCGTCGTGCGAGGTCTGCAGCTCGTAGCCCGTCGGGTCGCCCGCGGGCTCGGCCCACGACAGCGCGACCGAGCCGGAGCCGGGCGTCGCGACGACCACGGGCGCGGCCGGCACGTCCGCGTCCGACAGGTGCAGCGGGAAGCTCGTCGTGCCGACGAGCACGTGGCGCGCGTCCGCTGCCTGCGCGGTGACGACGACGTCGCCGGTCCGCGCGTGCGACCCTGCCGCAGCGGGTGCGCCGTCGATGAGGTAGGCGACCCCGGTGACCTCCGGGACGACGACCCGGTCGAGCGCCGTCCCCGGTTCGTCGACGACCGTCGGCGCTGTCGCGGTCACGTGCGTGATGTCGGTGAACGTGCGGCTGAACTGCGTCGTGCCCCTCAGCTCGTACCCGACGGCGGCGGTCGCGACGACCGTCACCGTGCCGGACGCGGGGTAGGTGCCCGGCGCCACCGGTGAGCCGTCGACCGTGTACACGACGCCCGGGGTGGCGGTGATCGTGTAGGTGTCGGCGCTCGTGCCGTCGACGTCGTGCCAGGTCGGCTCGACGGGCGTGACGAGGAGGATGTTCGTGAACACCAGCGTGAACTGGGTCGCGCCCGAGAGCGAGTACCCGGCGGTCGCGCTCGCGGTGACGACGACGGTGCCGGCCCCGGGGTACGTGCCGGGGGGCACGACCTCGCCGTCGACGGAGTACTGCACGCCGGTGACCGACGGGATCGTGTACGTGTCGTCGGCGGTGCCGTACGTGTCGGTCTGCGTCGGGGTCGTGGCGGTGACGAGCCGGATGTCGGTGAACGTGAACGTGAACTGCGACGCCCCCGTGAGCTCGTGCCCGGCGGTCGCGGTCGCGGTGACGACGACCGTCCCGGTGGCCGGGTACGTGCCGGCCGCGGCGGGCACGCCGTCGATCGCGTACTGCACGCCCGTGACCTCGGGGATGGTCACCGTGTCGTCGGCGGTCTCCCACGGGTCGTCGAACGTGGGGGCGGTCGCGGTGACGAGCCGGACGTCGGTGAAGGTGTGCGTGAACTGCGACGCGCCGGTGAGGACGTACCCGGCCGTGGCGGCGGCGTCGACGGTGACCGTGCCGGTCGCCGGGTAGGTGCCGGCGGCGACGGGGGTGCCGCCCACGGAGTACTGCACGCCGGTGACCGAGGGGATCGTGTACGTGTCGTCCGCGGTGCCGTACGTGTCGTACCACGTGGGCGAGGTGGCGGTGACCTGCCGGACGTCGGTGAACGTGTGCGTGAACTGCGCCGCACCGGTGAGGACGTACCCGGCCGTGGCGGCGGCGTCGACCGTGACGGTGCCGGTCGCGGGGTAGGTGCCGGGTGCGACGGCGGTGCCGCCGACGGAGTACTGCACGCCGGTGACCGACGGGATCGTGTAGGTGTCCTCGTCGGTGCCCCACGTGTCGGTCCACGTCGGTTCCGTCGCCGTCACCTGCCGGACGTCCGTGAACGTGTGGGTGAACTGCGAGGCCCCGTCGAGCCGGTAGGCGCTGCTCGCCGCGGCGGCGTCGACGGTGACGGTGCCCGTCGCGGCGTAGGTGCCGGCGGCGACGGGGGTGCCGCCCACGGAGTACTGCACGCCGGTGACCGAGGGGATGGTGTAGGTGTCGTCGTCCGTGCCCCACGTGTCGGTCCACGTCGGCTCGACGGCCGTCACGTGGACGACGTCGGAGAACACGAGCGTGAACTGCGACGGGCCGGAGAGGGTGTAGCCCGTCTGCGCCTGCGCGGTGACGACGACCGTCCCGGTGCCCGGGTACGTGCCCGCCGCCACCGGCGTGCCGCCCACGGAGTAGGTGACGCCCTCCGACGTCGGGATCGTGTAGGTGTCGTCGTCGGTGCCGGAGACGTCGACCTGGGTCGGTGCGGCGGCGGAGACGAGGATCTCCGTGGGGTTCGACGTCGCCCCGGGCCGGCAGTCGTCGACGGGGTCGTCGACCGTCCCGACGCGCAGGTTGTCGATCATCACGGCGGAGTCGAGGTCCCCGTCGCCCTGGTCGAAGATGCTGAAGAACAGCTTCTGCCGGCTGCCCCCGGTGAGCGGCACCTGGGCCGTGAGCTTCGGGGTCGCGCCGCCGAAGACCGTGCCCGCTGCCTCGGCGGCGGCGTCGCCCTGGTCGAACAGGCCCGAGTTGACGCTGATGACGCGGCCCGCGTCGTCGAACGCGAAGTTGTTCGGCGCGTGGATCGTGCTCCCGGAGACGGACCACGTGCTCTCGCCGACCTCCGCGACGAACGCGTCGTTGAACTCCTGCCCGACGAAGTCGGGGAACTCCTCGGAGAGGAACCTGAACGTCACCCCGAGCAGGCAGTTCGCGCCGACGGGCACGTCGAGGGTGAGCTCGAGCGTCGTGACGTCGTAGGCGCCCCCCGCGTGACGTGCCGGACCCCCACGGGGTGCTCGCCTCGTAGGACCGGCTGTAGCTGCTGAGGACCGCGGCGTTGCCCGTCGAGAGCACCGCGTAGGAGCCTCCCGCACGGCTCGGGAAGCCTGCCACCGGGTCCGTGCGCACGGCGGTCGCGGCGTCCGACGGCGAGGTGAGCGTCGACCCGGTGAGGTAGGAGGCCGCGGCCGGGGTGAGGACGGCGCTCGCGAGGCTGCTCGCCGACGCCGCGGCCGCGGGTGCGGCGCCCCAGAGCGTTCCCGCGACGACGGCGACCGCCGTCGCCGTCGCCACCTGTCCGCGCACGCGCATGACGTCGTCCTCACCGCCGGTGAGCGCACCGGGCCGGGCGCCGTCGTCGAAAGTATCGGCGCTCTGGCCTGGGACTTGAGCCCGTGCCTGGGACCAAGGGCCCCGCGGCCCGGGTTGCGGGAGTACGTCCTGGCCGGACGCACGAGGGCCGGGGTGCCACGCACCCCGGCCCCTGTGCCGGTCGTGCCCCGGACCTACCTCACGTCGTCGTCCACCCAGTCGAACGACTTCGTCACGGCCTTCTTCCACAGCCGGTACTGCCGGTCACGCTCCTCGGCCTCCATGCTCGGCTCCCAGCGCTTGTCCTCCGACCAGTTGTCGATGACGTCCTGCTCGCCGGACCAGTAGCCGACCGCGATTCCGGCCGCGTAGGCGGCACCGAGCGCCGTCGTCTCGGCGATCTTCGGGCGGATGACGGGCACGCCGAGGATGTCGGCCTGGAACTGCATGAGCGCGTCGTTGGCGACCATGCCGCCGTCGACCTTGAGCTCGGTGAGGTCGACCCCGGAGTCGGCGTTCATCGCGTCGAGCACCTCGCGCGTCTGGAACGCCGTCGCCTCGAGCGCCGCGCGTGCGATGTGCGCCTTGGTGACGTACCGCGTGAGCCCGACGAGCGCACCGCGCGCGTCCGAGCGCCAGTACGGCGCGAACAGCCCCGAGAACGCGGGGACGAAGTAGGCGCCGCCGTTGTCCTCGACCGACGCGGCGAGCTGCTCGACCTCGGGCGCCGAGGAGATGATGCCGAGGTTGTCGCGCAGCCACTGGACGAGCGAGCCGGTGACGGCGATCGACCCCTCGAGCGCGTAGACCGTGTCGCGGTCGCCGATCTTGTAGCAGACCGTCGTCAGCAGGCCGTTCTTCGACGCGATGGGCTCGGTGCCGGTGTTGATGAGCATGAAGTTGCCGGTGCCGTACGTGTTCTTCGCCTGGCCGACCTCGAAGCACGCCTGGCCGAACGTCGCGGCCTGCTGGTCGCCGAGGATGCCGGCGATCGGCACGCCCGGGATGAGCCCGCCGCGGCGGCCCTCGCCGTACACCTCGGAGGACGAGCGGATCTCCGGGAGCATCGACACCGGGATGCCCATCTCCTCGGCGATCTCCTCGTTCCACGTGAGCGAGTCGATGTTCATGAGCATGGTGCGCGAGGCGTTCGTCGGGTCGGTCACGTGGATGCCGCCGTTGACGCCGCCGGTCATGTTCCACAGCAGCCACGCGTCGGTGTTGCCGAATGCCAGCTTCCCGGCCTCCGCCTTCTCTCTCGCGCCCTCGACGTTGTCGAGGATCCAGCGCACCTTCGGGCCGGAGAAGTACGTCGCGAGCGGCAGGCCGACCTTGTCCTTGTAGCGGTCGGCGCCGCCGCCGAGCGCGGCGAGCTCGTCGCAGATCTTCTGGGTGCGGGTGTCCTGCCAGACGATGGCGTTGTACACCGGCTCACCGGTCTCGCGGTCCCACACGACGGCGGTCTCGCGCTGGTTGGTGATGCCGACGGCCGCGATGTCCTCGTGGGTGAGGCTCGCGCGGCCGAGCGCCTGGCCGACGACCTGGCGGGTGTTCGTCCAGATCTCCTTGGGGTCGTGCTCGACCCAGCCGGCCCTCGGGAAGATCTGCTCGTGCTCCTGCTGGCCCACGGAGACGACGTCGCCGCCGTGGTCGAAGATCATCGCGCGGGTCGACGTCGTGCCCTGGTCGACGGCGAGGACGTACTTCTCGGACATGGAGGTCCCTCCGGTGTGCGGGGTGGGTCGTCTGGTCGGGGGCGGTCAGCCGATGTAGGTGCGGGCGAGCAGGCCGGCGAGGACGCCGCCGAGCAGCGGCCCGGCGATCGGCACCCAGGCGTAGGCCCAGTCGGACGAGCCCTTGCCGCGGATCGGCAGCAGCGCGTGCGCGATGCGTGGTCCGAGGTCACGGGCCGGGTTGATGGCGTACCCCGTCGGGCCGCCGAGGCTCGCGCCGATCCCGACGACGAGCAGCGCGACCGCGAGCGGGCCGAGCTCGGCGGGGGTCTGGCCGAACGCGAGGACGATGAAGACGAGGACGAACGTCGCCACCGTCTCCGTGAGGAAGTTCCAGCCGTAGGAGCGCAGCTCGGGCCCGGTGGAGAAGACGGCGAGCTTCGTCGCCGGCTCGGCCTCCTGGTCGAAGTGCTTCTTGTAGGCGAGGAACGCGAGCAGCGCACCGACGGCGGCGCCGAGCATCTGCGCCGTCACGTAGAGGAACCCGTTGAGCGCGCTCACCTCGATGCCGGGGGCGAACTCCTCGGCGCCGGAGGCCCACAGACCGATCGTCACCGCCGGGTTGATGTGCGCCCCGGACTTGTACGCCGCGTAGACACCGGCGAACACGGCGAGGCCCCACCCGAAGTTGATGAGCAGCCAGCCGCCCGCGAAGCCCTTCGTCCTCGGCAGCACGACGTTCGCGACCACCCCGCACCCCAGGAGGATGAGGAGGGCCGTGCCGAGCGTCTCCGAGACGAAGGCGTCACCCATCGTGTAGTCCACTTGTGGCACCTCTCGACGTCGTTGTCAGTACCGGTCGGTCCGCCGCGCCGGGGAACGCAGGGCCGAAGGTGCGGGGCGGCGGTGACCCGCACCTCCGGTGCTCAGGTGCCGGCCGGGCCGGCGGTGCCACGCCCCGGGGGCGACCCGGGCTTCGTGCCGGGGTCCGCCTCGCCGCCGAGCGGCAGCAGCGGGGCGACCTCGGGGGCCTGCAGGCGGACGCGCTCGGCGGCCGCGTCGTCCGGCTCGGCCGCGGCGGCCTCCTCGGCCTGCGCCCGGGCGCGGTACGCGTCGATCTCCCGACGGCGCGTCTCGTCGTCCCAGCCGAGGACGGGAGCGACGAGGTCGGCGATCTCCTCGAGGGCGCCGACGCCCTTGTCCGCCTGCTCGTAGTTGAGCCGGGTGCGGTGCATGAGGACGTCGTCGAGGTGCAGGGCGCCCTCGTGGGACACCGCGTAGACGACCTCCGCCCCGATGTACGCCGGGGCGTTCGCGAGCGGGCGGGCGAGCTCGGGGCGCTCGTCGCACATGTCGGTGAGCTCCTGCAGCAGCGAGCCGTACCGGTGGAGCAGGTGGTCCATGCGCGGGCGGTCCCAGCCGTAGCGGGCGGCGATGGCGCGGGACTGCCGCTGGACGACCCGCAGGCCCTCGGCACCGACGAGCGGCACCTCCGTGGTGATCGACGGCAGCGACGTGGCGCGCGAGCCGAGCGCGAAGTCGACGGCGTCCTTTGCCATCACCCGGTACGTCGTCAGCTTGCCGCCGGCGATGACGGTGAGGCCCGGCGTGGGGGAGGCGACGGTGTGCTCGCGCGAGACCTTCGCCGACGACGTGCCCTCCTTCGTCCCCGGCTGCAGCAGCGGCCGCAGGCCGGCCCACGTGCCGATGACGTCCTCGCGGGTGAGCGGGCGCGAGAGCACCTGGTTGGCGTGCTCGATGACGTAGTCGATGTCGGCGCTCGTCGCGACGGGGTGCGTGAGCTCCTGCTCCCACGGGGTGTCGGTCGTGCCGATGACCCAGTAGCGCGACCACGGGATGATGAAGAGCACCGACTTCTCGGTCTGGAGGATCAGGCCGGTGTTGCCCTCGATGCGCTTGCGGGGGACGACGATGTGGATGCCCTTCGAGGCGAGCACCCGCAGCCCGCCCTCGGTGCCGGCGAGCGCCTCGGTCTCCTCGGTCCACACGCCCGTGGCGTTGATGACGTGGCGCGCGCGCACGTCGATGTGCTCACCGGTCTCGAGGTCGACGACCCGGGCGCCGGTGACCGCACCGCCGGCGGTCGTCTCCAGCCCGACGACCTGCGTGCGGGACGCCGCGTGCGCGCCGTAGCTCACCGCGGTGCGCACGAGCGTCTCGACGAGGCGCGCGTCGTCGACGCTCGCGTCCCAGTACCGGATCGCGCCGATCGCGGCGTCGTGCCGCAGGTCGGGGAACAACCGCTCCATGCCCTTGCGGGACAGGTGCCGGTGGATCGGCATGGCGCGCTTGCTGCCCGACACCGTCGCGAGGGTGTCGTACAGCGCGACGCCGGCGCCGACGTACGCCCGCTCCCACACCCGGTTCTCCAGCGGGTAGAGGAAGCTCACCGGCTTGACGAGGTGCGGAGCGAGGCGGTTGATGAGCAGGTCGCGCTCGGTGAGCGCCTCCCGGACGAGGTGGAAGTCGAGCATCTGGAGGTAGCGCAGCCCGCCGTGCACGAGCTTGCTCGAACGGCTCGACGTGCCCGAGGCCCAGTCCTGCGCCTCGATGACGGCCGTCGACAGCCCGCGTGTGACGGCGTCGAGCGCGACGCCCGCACCGGTGACGCCGCCACCGATGACGAGGACGTCGAGCTCGCTGTCGCGGTCGGCGCTGCGGCGCAGCGCCGCGAGCGCGTCCTGACGGGCCTGGGCGGTGAGCGGTGCGGTCCTCATGCGGTGTGCTTCCTCCTGTGCCGGCCGGCTCCGCGGGACCCGCGTGCCTCCCCCGAGCGGCTTGCGTCGCCCGTCGTGCGTGACGCGGCTATGGTCATCACGGTCAGAACGGACGCGCAACTCGGGTGCACGAACGTGCAGGCGGGGCGTCGGGCAGGTACGGTGCGCCGCCGCGCCCCGGCCGGTGCGCCGCCGCGCCACGCCCGGTGCGCCGCCGCGCGGAGGGGAGGACGTCAGGGATGGAACGCGAGCAGGACGTGCTGCGGGCTGCGTCGATGTACTACCTCCAGGACATCAAGATGGAGGTCATCGCCAAGCACCTCGGCACGTCGCGCTCGACCGTCTCCCGGCTGCTCAAGCGTGCACGCGAGACCGGTCTCGTCGAGATCACGCTGCGGCCGTCGAGCACCCGGGGGCCCGGGCTGGGGCGCTCGCTGTCCTCGACGTTCGGCATCGACACCTACGTCGTGCCGGTCCCCGACTCCGCGGGCAGCGTCGAGCGCCTCGAGCAGGTGGCGATGACGGCCGCCCGGTTGCTCGGCTCGTGGTTCGACTCCGACATGGTGCTCGGTGTGGCCTGGGGGACGACCATCGCGTCGGTGTCCCGCTACCTCGCGGCCAAGCCGACCCGTGGCTCCGCCGTCGTCCAGCTCAACGGCGCCGCGAACATGCGGACCTCGGGCGTCGGGTACGCCTCCGACCTCATCTCCTCGTTCGGGTCCGCGTACGGCGCGGCCGTCCACCACTTCTCCGTGCCCGCGTTCTTCGACTACCCCGACACCAAGGCCGCGATGTGGCGCGAGCGGTCGGTGCGCCGCGTGCTCGACATGCAGCGCCGCGCGGACATCGCCCTGTTCTCCGTCGGGGCCGTCGCCGGGGCGGTGCCCTCGCACGTCTACTCCGCCGGGTACCTCGACGAGCAGGACGTGCGGCGGCTGCACGACGAGGGCGTCGTCGGGGACGTCTGCACGGTCTTCCTGCGAGCCGACGGCTCCTGGCGCGACGTCTCCCTCAACGGCCGCGCGACCGGGCCGACGCCCGAGGAGCTCCAGCGCGTGCCGCGGCGGGTGTGCGTCGTCGCCGGGGACAACAAGGTCACCCCGCTGCTCGCGGCGCTGCGGGCCCGGGTCGTCACCGACCTCGTCGTCGACGAGGTGACGGCCACCGCGCTCGTCGAGGCCGTCGGCCCGCCCGCGGTGCGACGGGCCTGAGCCGTCAGAGGGCCGGGGCGAGCGGGCGCGGACGTGCGCGCCGCACGACGAGCACCCCGAC
>JAEXEM010000472.1 GCA_023401045.1 Actinomycetes bacterium | reverse complement strand
GGGCTCCGGTCAGCCCCGACGGCCGGGACGTGTCAGGCCGGGGTGCAGGTCGCCGTCAGCGACCCGGGTGCACCGCTGGCGAGGAAGCCGGCGGTCGTGGTGGCCCCCGCGGCGAGCGAGCCGTTCCACGAGGCGTTCGTCAGCACGTTGCCGCTCGAGGTGCTGCTCCACGCCTGGGTGATGGTCGCGCCGTCGACGGTGACCTTCCACCCGTTGATGGCCGAGGAGCCGGCCTTGACGGTGACCTCACCCTGCCAGCCGCCGCCCCACGAGCTGACGGTCTTGACCGTCGCCGTGCAGGCGCCCGTGCCGGGGTTCGGCGTGGGCGTCGGGGTCGGGGTGACCGTCGGCGTCGGGGTGGGCGTCGGGGTCGGCGTCGGCGTGGGGGTCGGCGTGGGCGTCGGCGTCACGGTCGGCGTCGGGCTCGGCGTCGGGTCCGGCGTGCCGCCGATGTTGATGTCCGAGCACAGGTAGTACGGCTGGTCGAGGTGGCTCGCCTGCCAGATGGTGAAGAGCACCGCCCGGCCCGAGCGGCCCGAGAGGTTGACGTCCGTCTGGTAGAGGCCCGTCGTGCCGTACCGGCCGGTCTCCTTGACGAGGTCGAGGTCGCCCCAGCCGAGCGCCTCGGTCGTCGGGTCGAAGCCCGGCTTGGAGACGTAGATGCGCAGGTAGTCGGCGCCGTGCTTGGCCCCGTCGGTGAGCGTGAGGGTGAAGCTCGTCGGGACGGTCTTCGCCTTCCACGGGCCGATCGCGTCGAGCGAGGCGTACAGGCCGTTCTGCGTCCTGCCGCCCGAGCAGAGCTGGCCGTCGGGGATGACGGCCTCGTGCCGGCCGCCGACGTTCTCCCGGTAGAGGCCGTTCCAGTTCCACATCGTGTTGGGGTTGGCCTGGAAGGCCTGCCAGCACATCGGGTCCTCGGTGGCCATCTGCGGGTTGAGGTGGTCGCCGCCCCACCGCTCATAGCAGCCGTAGTTGCGCGTCGGCGGGTCCGTGACGGACCCGTGCGCCGAGGCGGAGGTCGCGACCAGTCCGGTGGCCGCGAGCGCGAGGGGTAGTGCCAGAACGAGCCGGCCGAATCGGCCGAGCCGGCCCGAGGTGCGGGTGGGCATGCTGTCTCCTGGGGTCGGTGAGAGCGGCGCCCCGACCGCGCACGCCCCCTCCGTCGCATCGTTACGACAGGGGACGACAGGGCGCCACGAGGGCGCCACCACCGTGCGGCCTGCGGTCGGCGCGGCGCGAGCCTGCGAACCGTTTCAGGCGGCGCAGGTTCCTCGGACCCTCGTCGGCCTGGTCACGCGGCCGTGTCAGGCCGCGGGGACCGGCTCCCGCGCACCCACGGCACGCAGCACGAACGCCTCCGTCTGGGCGAGGGCGTGCTCACGGTCCGGCCCGGCGTCGGGCAGCCCGCGGGTGAGGCAGGCGTGGACGAGCGGCACCGTCGTCGCGAGGTCCTGCGCCGGGAACGCGCCGGTGGCGATGCCGGCCTCGAGGATGCCGCGGAGGATCTGCTCGACGACGACGACGTGCTCGCGCACCCGCTGCTGCGCACCGCGCGAGAGCACCGAGCGCAGCTCCGGCCCGGGGGCGACGTGGTAGACGCGGGTGAGCGTGGCCTGCGCACGGACGTAGGCCCGGACCTGGTCGACGGGGTCGTGCACGTCGGCGAGCGCGGCCCGCAGGCTCTGCGCGTACTGGTCCGTCTCGTGCGTGATGAAGCCGAGGAGCAGGGCCTCCTTGTCGGGGAAGTGGTTGTAGACCGCGGTCCGGCCCACCCCCGCCTCCGCCGCGATGTCCGCCAGCGTGATGGCGTCGAACCCGCGCTCGGTCATGAGGCGCTCGAGGGCACCGAAGAGCCGGCGGCGCGTCTGCTCGCGGTGCTCGTGCAAGGAGGCCCCGATGATCTTCGGCATGCTGACATGCTCGCACAGGGTGTCAGGAAAATGCGGCCGGGGTGACGACCCGCACGTCCGTGATGTGACGTTCCTCACGCATGGTGTCCGTTTCGCCTACAATGCGTGGCCATCACGCCGTTCCCGCACGCGCACTCCCCCGCAGGGCAGATCCCGACCGAGGACCACCCCGAGAGAGCCCCACCATGAGCCGACACGTCGCGCACGACGTCCCCGCGCCGGGGGCGGTCGGACTCGTGCGCGCAGCCCACGAGCGCTTCGTCGTCTCCGGCGGCGAGCCCGGGCACCCGGTGCGGCCGGTCGTCGCCGACTCGTGGCGGCGCTGCCGGCGCGTCGGCGTCGACCCCGAGCTGCCGACCCCGCCGGTCGACGTCAGCGGGGCCGACCTCGCCCAGCTGCGCAGCTCCCACCCGCTCTCCGGCGCCGTGCCCATCGTCCGCCGGCTGCTCGTCGAGCCGGGGGCAGGCTGGGTCGCCGCGCTGAGCGACGCGTCCGGGCGGCTGCTGTGGGTCGAGGGGGACCCGAAGCTGCGGCGCTCGCTCGACGGCGTCGGCTTCGTCGAGGGCGCCGCCTGGCGCGAGGACTCGGCGGGCACGAACGCGCTCGGCACCGCCCTCACGACCGGGCGGCCCCTGCAGGTCGTCGGCACGGAGCACTGGGCGCGGGCCGTCCACCCGTGGAACTGCGCCGCCGTCCCCGTGCACGACGGCCAGGGGCGCGTGCTCGGCGTCCTCGACGTCACCGGCCGGGAGGACGCCGCGTCGTGGATGGCGCTCGCGCTCGTGCGCGCCACCGTCGCCGCCGTCGAGGCCACCGTCACCGCGAACGTCGGCGCCCCGCCGACCAGCCGTCTCCAGGTGCTCGGGGCGCGCGGCGGCTCGCTGCACACCCCCGGCGGACGGCGCCGGCTCACCTGCCGGCACGCGGAGATCCTCCTGCTGCTCGCCGAGCACCCCGCCGGGCTGCGGGGCGACGAGCTCGCCGTCCTGCTCTCGGAGTCGGAGCTGTCGGAGGTGACGGTCCGCGCCGAGATCTCGCGGCTGCGCCGGCTCGTCGGGCCGCTGCTCTCCGAGTCCCGCCCCTACCGGCTGACGGCGCCGCTGCAGAGCGACGTCGACGTCGTGCGCGACTCGCTCGCGGTCGGGGACGTCTCGGCCGCGCTCGCCGTGTACGCGGGCTCGGTGCTGCCGCGCTCGAGCGCGCCGGGCGTCGTGCGCGTCCGCGACTCGCTCATGGCCGAGCTGCGTGCGGCGACGCTCGCCTCCGGCGACCCGGACCTCATCGCACGGTGGACCGCCGGGGACGACGGGGCCGACGACTGGCAGGCGTGGCAGACCCTCGCCCGGGTCGCCCCCATCGGCTCGGCCGCGCACCTGCGGGCGCACACCCGCCTCGCCCAGCTCGACCGCGCGCTGCGCTGACAGCACCCCGCGCCGCCCCTCCCCGGCGTCGACGTCGCCCGGGGTGCGGACGACCTGCGAGAAGACCCGATCGTGCAACGGTTGTGCAACCCTGCCGCCACTAGCCTCCTGACTGGTGG
>JAEXEM010000468.1 GCA_023401045.1 Actinomycetes bacterium | reverse complement strand
TCCCCGACCTCGAGCGTGCCGCGCGCCGGTGGGGCGTCCGCGAGGGCGGTGCGGTCGTCGTCTACGACGACGTCGGCGGCACGTCGGCGGCCCGCGCCTGGTGGTTGCTGCGCTGGGCCGGGGTGCGCGACGTGCGGCTCCTCGACGGCGGTCTGCCGGCCTGGACGGCCGCCGGGTACCCCGTCGAGCCGGGGGAGGTGACCACCGAGGGTGGTGACGTCGTCCTCGTCCCGGGAACCATGCGGACGCTCGACGCGGACGGTGCCGCCGCGCTCGCGGACGCAGGCGTGCTCCTCGACGCGCGGGCCCGGGAGCGGTACGAGGGACGCGTCGAGCCCGTCGACCCACGAGCGGGGCACGTGCCGGGGGCACGCAGCGCGCCGACCACGGAGAACCTCGGCCCGGACGGCCGGTTCCTCCCGGCCGACCGGCTCGCGGCGAGGTTCGCCGGGCTCGGCGTCGCGGTGCCGGCGACGGACGTCGACGCGGGTGCACGCGACGTCGGGGTCTACTGCGGGTCCGGCGTCACCGCCGCCCACGAGGTCGCCGCCCTGCTGTCCGTGGGCGTCGAGGCCGCGCTCTACCCCGGGTCCTGGTCGCAGTGGTCGAACGACCCGGGGCGGCCGGTCGCGACGGGCTGACCCGGACCGCCGCCACGGCGGCGGCCCGGTGGGTGCCCCGGCCGGACTCGGGCTCAGAGCTCGCGGCTCACCTCGTCCCACGAGAGCCGCGCGGCACGCGGCCGGTCGGTCCCGGTGCCCTCGGGCCACCCGACGTTGACGACGGCGAGCGACCGCCAGGAGGTGCCGGCGAGCAGGT
Source organism: Actinomycetes bacterium (assembly GCA_023401045.1). Taxonomy (GTDB): domain Bacteria; phylum Actinomycetota; class Actinomycetes; order Actinomycetales; family Cellulomonadaceae; genus Cellulomonas. The sequence goes on along the minus strand of JAEXEM010000468.1, from coordinate 2,487 downwards.
CGGCGTCGATGCCGGCCGCGTCCATGCCGGTCATGGGGCCGACCCCGAGCCCGGCGGCCCGTAGACCGACGAGGAGGTACCCCGTCTGCAGCCAGGCGTTGTCCCGTGCGACGGCGGCACGCTGCTCCGGCCGGTCGGCGAACGGCGAGACGCCGCCGAGGTGCGGTGCGAGCGTCGGCAGGTGGGTGTCGAACTCGACGTCGGCGGCGAGGACGAGCGTGACGGGCGCCGCGAGCACCCGGTCGCGGTTGAACCCGGCCATGTGCGTGGCGAGCCTCTCGCGCGCCTCGGGGCTGCGGACGACGAGGACGCGCAGCGGGGTGGTGTTGAGGGCCGTCGGCCCCCAGCGCACGGTGTCGTACACCTGCTGGAGGACGTCGTCCGGCACGGGGGCGTCGAGGAAGCGCTGCACGGTGCGCGCCTCGAGGAAGGGCAGGTCGGTGAGCGTGCCGGTGGCGGGGATCTCGTCGAGCAGGTCGGTCATGCCCGGAGAACATGCATGCACATGCATCCATGCCCGGAGAGCGACGTGAGGCCCGTCACGTGCCCGCGGGCGCCTATCCTGGGACCGTGAGCGAGCCCCTCGTCCTCGGGATCGAGACCTCCTGCGACGAGACCGGTGTCGGTCTCGTCCGCGGCTACGACCTCCTCGTCGACTCCGTCGCCAGCTCGGTCGACGAGCACGCGCGGTTCGGCGGGATCATCCCCGAGATCGCCTCGCGCGCCCATCTGGAGGCGATGGTCCCGACGATCGAGCGTGCCCTGGCGACCGCCGAGGTGACGCTCGACGACGTCGACGCGATCGCCGTCACCGCGGGACCCGGCCTCGTCGGGCCGCTCACCATCGGTGCCGCCGCGGCGAAGGCGCTCGCCGTCGGGCTCGGCAAGCCGCTCTACGGCGTCAACCACGTCATCGGGCACGCGGTCGTCGACGAGCTCGTCGACGGTGCGTTCCCCGAGCGGGTGATGGCGCTCGTCGTCTCCGGCGGGCACTCCTCGCTGCTCCTCGTCGACGACACCGTGAACGTCACCGAGCTCGGGTCCACGCTCGACGACGCCGCCGGGGAGGCGTTCGACAAGGTCGGGCGGCTGCTCGGCCTGCCGTACCCCGGCGGCCCGCACATCGACCGGCTCGCGCGCGAGGGCGACCCGGAGGCCATCCGGTTCCCGCGCGGTCTCACCGCCCCGAAGGACCAGGCGAAGCACGCGACGGACTTCTCGTTCTCGGGCCTGAAGACGGCCGTCGCGCGGTGGGTCGAGGCCCGGCAGGACGCCGGTGAGCCGATCCCGCTCGAGGACGTCGCGGCGTCCTTCGCGGCCGCGGTGGCCGACGTCCTCACCGCCAAGACGATCGCCGCGTGCCGTCGCGAGGGCGTCTCGACCCTCGTCGTGGGTGGTGGGTTCTCCGCGAACTCCCAGCTGCGGGACATGGCCGCGAAGCGCTGCGCCGAGGCGGGCATCGAGCTGCGGATCCCGCCGATCCGCTACTGCACCGACAACGGCGCGATGATCGCGGCGCTCGGCTCGGCCGTCGTCCGCCGGGGGCTGCCCCCGTCGCCGCTCGACCTGCCGGTCGACTCGACGATGCCGCTCACCCAGGTGCTCGTCTGACGCCGGTGGTCCCGGCGCAGGGCGGACGGTCCGCCCTCAGGCGGGCACGCGCCGCCACAGCCGCCAGACCCGCGCGCCGAGCGCGAACCCGAGGGCCCCGAGTGCCGCACTGACGGCGAACGGCTGCCAGCCGGCGCGGAAGGTGAGCGACACGACGTCGTCGGTGCTCGTCACCGTCATCGGCACGCCCAGCCACGTGAGGACGACCTCGCCACCACCCATGGCGGCGACGGCGTCGAGCGCACCCACGGCCCACGCCGCCCACATGTAGAGGGGCAGACCGAACCCGAGCAGCGTGCCGACCACGGCGCCGTCGTCCCACCGCGGCCGCAGCCCCGGGAGCGTCTCGAGGTGCTCGGCGGCCATCCGCAGGGGGTGCCCGATCTCCCGCAGGGCCGCCGGCACGCCGATGCGCGCGGCGTCGTCGAGGAGGGCGGTCCGCAGGTCGCGCACGAGACGGCGCCGCTCACGCGACGGGTAGTCCTGCATCGCCAGCGAGAAGCGCCAGACCCAGCGCCGTACGCGCAGCCTGTCGAGCGTGCCGAGCGGCCGTGCGGGAGGCGGTGCGGCAGGGGCGTGCGTGACGTCGGGCGCGCTCACGGCGTCCCCGTCCACGTCCGCCAGACCTGCGAGGCGACGGCGAGAACGGCGACGAGCGCCACCCCCGGCCCCCAGGCCACGGCCGGCACCCTGTCCTCGACGCCGGGCAGCCGCCCGCCGAGGGAGGCGCCGGGGTCGACGACGGACTCGGCCCAGGCGGTGACCACCCCGAGCACCCCCGCCTCGTCCGCGAGCCAGACGTACGTCGGTGCGAGGACGGCGATGACCGCGAGGAACCCGGCGCCGCCGGACCGGGCCGCGCGCAGACGTGCGGAC
>JAEXEM010000414.1 GCA_023401045.1 Actinomycetes bacterium | reverse complement strand
TCCCGACGGGGGCGACGGCGGGCCCGGCCCACCCGGTGGCGACGTCGGGGTACACCGCGAGCAGCTCCTCGCGGCCGTCGGCGTGCACGCGCCACAGCTCCGCCCCCGCCGGGACCCGCGTGTGCATGAGCCACCACAGCGGCACGACGTGGCCCGGGGCGGCGACGAAGCCCGTGCCGGTGAAGGGCGGGCGGTCGACGAAGGTGCCGCCCGTGAGCCCGCGGGACTCCTGGTCGACGCCGCCGGTGGCCGCGACCGTCCGGGTGGTCGCGACGGGCTCGAACCGCAGGACGTCGACGTACGGCGTGTCGGCGGTCACCGGTGAGCCCGGGAAGCCCAGCCCGTGCGCGACGAACAGGTCCGCCGGCGTCCTCGCCCACGCGACGTCCGCCGCGGCGACGACGAACCCCGCGACGCGGTCGAACCCGCGCAGGTACGCGTCGGTCATGCGGGGCAGGACGGCCTTCTGCAGGACTGTCATGGTGTGCGGGCCCCTCGGCGGTGCGTGCGGACGGACCGGTCGTTCCCGGCGCCAGCATCTTCGCAGACGGGCGCACGAGCGAGGTCCGGACGGGTGACGCCCGCACGTGCGGGACACCCGAGCACCGCGGACGGCGCCGGGTCAGTCCGCGCGCTCGGCGACCAGGACGTGGTGCGGGTGGACGCGCCCCGCGTCCAGGCGCGTCGCGTTCACCGTCAGTCCCGCGTCGCGCAGCCACCCGGCCATGACGTCGGGCGGGACGAACGTGAACTCGTGCGACCCCTCGGTGATCCGCAGCACGCGCACCGACAAGGTCTCCTGCCAGCGGTTCCAGCGGACCTTCCACGCCGGACGATCACCCATCTCCTTGACGACGAGCCGCCCGCCCGGCGCGACCTGCGAGGCCGCGGCCGTCAGCAGCCGGCGCTGCGCGTCGGCCGGCAGCAGGTAGAGCACGTCGACCACGACGACGGCCGACCACGGCCCGTGCGGCACCACGCCGTCCACGGCCACGCGCAGCTCGAGGTTCGGCACACGTGCCGCGGCGCCCGCCCCCGCGGCGATCTTGTCCGCGTCGATGTCGACGCCCACGACGTCCCGATCCGGCCCGGACAGTGCGGCGTACGCGCTGAACAGGCCGTGGCCGCAGCCGATCTCGAGCACGCGTCCCGCACCGGGCAGCAGGCGGACCAGACGACGGAACGGTGCGCTCCACCAGCGCACGTGCACGTGCACCCGCTCCTGCCAGGGGGCGTCGTGGTACAGCGCGAGCGCGCGGCGCCCCGCTGCGTCCGGTCGTCTGGTCATCCGTGTCCTCCCGCCCCGGGCCCCGCGGGCTTCTCCGGTGTCAGTCCTGCGAACCCCGTGAGCCGGTACCCGGCGGCCCTGACCGCGTCCCGCGTGCGCGGCGACGTGAGTGCTGCGAGCTCGTCCGGCCAGCGGTAGCCCCAGGCGAAGCGGCCCGCGTCGGGGTCGTCCGCGACACCCGGGTGCGCGTTGACCTCGAGCGTGCGCGCACCTCGGGCGGCGGCCGCGCGCAGCGTCGCGACCAGTCGGTCCTCGTCCATCGCCCCCGCCTCGTCGAGGCCCGCGTAGTCGTCCGTCGTCGTCAGCCCGGCGCGTGCCAGGCGGCGGCGCAGCGCGGCGCTCAGCACGCCGACACCCATACCCGTGACACCCACGGAACGGCTGCGGGGCAGCCGCACGGCGTCGATCCCCGCAGCCAGCGCGAGCTCGGCGACCACGCGCCCGACGAGCGGCCACAGGTGCGTGTGCTGGTGCGTGTCGAGGTGCGTGACGGGCACGCCCACGCCCTGCACGTGCTCGAGCTGCGCGCGCAGCTCGCGGCGCACGTCGTCGGGGTCGATGCGCCCCGCCAGCCCACGCGCGACGACCGTGCGGTAGCTCAGCGGGAACCGGCCGGTGTGGTCGACGAGCGTCGGCACCTCGCGCGCCGACAGCAGCGGCGGGTCCTCCCCGACGAGCGCCAGGTGCGCCCCCAGCTCGAGGCCCGGGTGGTCGCGGAGCAGGCGCGCCGCGTCGTCGAACGCGGTGCCGACGGCGAGCAGCGACGTCGCGGTCACGACGCCGTCGGTGTGTGCGCGCCGTACCGCGGCGTTGACCCCGCGCGTCAGCCCCAGGTCGTCGGCCGTGACGACGAGCAGGCGCGTCACGGGGTGGGCCGCGCCGGGAGGCTGCGCAGCTCACGGCGCAGCGTCCACATCTCCGCGAGCATCGTGCGGATGACGCCCAGTGACGAGAGCGTGGACACGCCACGCGTGCGCGGGAAGTAGTCGACGCCGATCTGCAGCACCTGGAAGCCGGCCTTCTGGGCCCGCACCAGCAGCTCGGCGTCGATGAACGAGCCCTCGCTGCGCAGCGCGACGTGCTCGAGCACCTCGCGCCGCACGAGCTTGAACGCGAAGTTCACGTCTCGCACGTGCGTGCCGAACATCGCACGCACCAGGCCGTTGTAGAGGACCGAGTAGAGGGCGCGGCGCGGACCCTCGCCCGTCCTGTCGAGGCGGTACGCGCTGACGATGTCGACCTCGTAGGTCTGCAGCACGCGCAGCGCCCGTTCGAGCTCGCGCATCTCGAACGGCAGGTCCGCGTCGGTGTACAGCACGACGTCGCCCTTCGCGGCGTCGAAGCCCGAGCGCATCGACCCTCCGAGCTTGCGGTTCGCCGGGTGGTGGACGACGCGCACGTGCGGGTCGGCTGCCGCGAGCGCGTCCGCCAGCTGCGGCGTACGGTCGGTCGACGCGTCGTCGACGACGATGATCTCGTAGTCGAGCGCCTGCCCGGTGTCGACGAGCGTGCGGCAGGTGACGGACGCCGCCGCGACCGCGCGCTCGATGTACTCCTCCTCGTTCCACATCGGGAAGAAGACGGAGACCCGGCCGACAGGCCCGGGACCTCGTGTGGATGTCATGACACCGCCACCCCTCTGGCGAACAGGAACGTGAGAACGGCGAGCAGCGCGCCGCACGCGGTGAGGACCACAGGGGCGACCCACCGTCGCCGGCTCGTCGCGAGCAGGTCGCCCGCGGCCGCCAGCACGGGGAACGCGACGAGCACGTACCGGCCGGTCCCCATGAAGTCCTTGGTCCCCAGGATGGGGATGAGCAGCACGACCGCCGCGTACGCGGTGTAGCCCCAGCCGAACAGCCGCTGCACGCGGCGCAGCAGCAGCACGGCGCACGCGCAGGCCAGGGCCTGCAGCGTGAGCAGCAGCGCGACGTCGTACGGGCCCTTGGCCAGCGTGCCGAGGAACGCGACCTTGAGCCAGGTGCGCGGTCCGACGCCCTGGTTCCAGCCGGGCGCGGACTCGACCTCGACGAACGCGAGCGGCTCGTCGAACGCGGCCCACAGGTACGTCATCCACGCGGCCAGGCCGAGCCCGGACACGAGCACGAGCGCGTGCCGGGGGCGCACATCACGCACGGCCGCGACCACGTCACGCCAGCCGGGCCACGTGCGGACCACGGTCGTGTCGTCGCCCGCCCCGGGACCGTCCGCGACCGTGGCGTCGTCCAGCACGTCCGCGCGGCGCGCGCGACGGTCCTCCGCGAGCATCTCCAGCGTGCGCACGACGAGGCCGACGGCCACCGCCACACCCACGGGCCGCCCGGCCGTGGCGACCGCCCCGACCAGCCCCGCGGCCAGGTACCAGCGCTTCTCGAGCAGCACGAACGCCCCGACCGCGCTGAGCAGGAACAGCGCGTCGGCGTACATCGGCCCGTAGAGGAAGAAGGCGTACGGGTAGAGCAGCAGCACCGCGACCGCCAGGAGTGCCGAACGGCGCGCCAGCCGGTGCCGCGCCCACAGCGCGAACAGCACGACCGCCACGAGGCCGCACAGCACGCTCAGCAGCTGGCCCGCCACCTGGTGGTCGCCCAGCACCTCGCCGAGGCCGCGCACACCCAGCGGGTAGGCCGGGAAGAAGGCGACCGGCGACTGCTGCCCGGGCGTGTACGAGTACCCGTCGCGCACGATGCCCAGGTACCAGCCCGCGTCGTACTGGTACCAGCCGTCGAGCCACGCGGGGCCCGTGAGCTCCGGGTCGGCCCGCAGCTGCGCACGTGTCGACAGCGCGACGAGCGTGGACAGCACCGAGACGACGCCGAGGAACACCCCGGCGACAGCGGCCCCGAAGCGTGCGCTCGTCCAGCGTGCCGGCGCAGGGACGTCGTTCCGGGTCATGGCCGATCGCACGTGCGCTCCTGCCTTCCTGCCCGGACCGCCCCGCCGGTGACGAGGGCGAGCATAGGGTGGGACGTCGCACGCGGGGGCGGTGCCGGTGCTCGTCGGCGTGGTGGTCGTTCGTCGGGTTCGTGACGGAAGAGGGTGGACGCGTGCCGGGTCTGCTGGCGGTCGCCGGTGCGGCGCTGTGCTCGGGTGCCGCGGTGGTGCTGCAGGCGCTGGCCGCGCGCCGGCTGCCGCACGACGCAGGCCTGGGCACCGCGCTCGTGCGTCGGCTCCTCTCGTCGCCCGCCTACCTCGCGGCGCTCGGCCTCGTGGTCGTCGGATTCGGCCTGTCGTTCGTGGCCCTGCGCACGCTGCCGCTGTTCCTCGTCCAGGCCGGCCGCGCATCGGGCCTCGCGGTCGCGGCCGTGCTGGCCGTCGTCGTGCTGGGTGCCCGGTTCTCGCGCCGTGACGCGTGGGGCCTGGTCGCACTCGGTGCGGGCCTCGTCGGTCTCGCGCTGAGCGTCGCCCCGGCACCCGCCGCCGCGCCCGCCGCAGGCGTGCCCGTCGGTCTGCTC
>JAEXEM010000331.1 GCA_023401045.1 Actinomycetes bacterium | reverse complement strand
GCACCGGGGTGCCGGCGTGACCGCGGCGCCGGTGCCCGCACGAGGGCTGCGGGTCCTCGTCGACGCGTACTGGTGGTTCGAGGGGCCGCCGTCCAACCGCATGGTCCAGCGCGAGCTCGTCCGCGCGTGGCGTGCGGCGCACCCGCAGGACGAGCTCGTGCCCGTCGTGCCCGTCGCCCACCTCGAGAGGTCGCGCCGGGACCCCGAGCTCGGCGCCGCCCGTGCGGCGCAGGTCCGTCCGCACGGGCTCGCGGTCGAGCTCGAGTACGGGCGCCTCGCACGGCGCGTCGCCGCCGACGCGGTGCTCACCCACAACTTCGCGCCGCGGGGCCGCGCGGCGGCACGGACCACCGTGTTCTGCCACGACGTGCTCTTCCAGGACCACGGCGAGTGGTTCACGTGGGCGGAGCGCCGGTACCTGTCGCTGGTCGCACCGGGCCTGGCCCGGGCCGCGGCGGTCGTCACCTCGTCCGCGCAGGAGGCCGCGCACGTGCACGGGCTCAACCCGCGGGTCCGTGCGGTGGACGCGATCGGGCTCGCACCCGAGCCCGCGCTGCTCGGGGCGGCGCCACGCAGGCCCGCGCGGCTGCCGCGGGTGCGCGGGTTCTGGCTGTCGGTCGGCCGTCTCAACGTCCGCAAGAACCTCGGTACGACCGTCCTGGCCGCGCTCCGGTCCGGGCGGGTGTCGCCGGACCGGCCGCTGGTCGTGGTGGGGGAGCAGGACGGCCGGCGGCCGGGGCTGCCGGGAGAGGTCGAGCCGGCCGTGCGGTCGGGGGCGGTCGTGCTCCTCGGTGGTGTCGCGGTGGAGGAGCTGGCGTGGCTCTACCGCAACGCCGAGGTCTTCCTCTTCCTCTCGCTCGCCGAGGGCTACGGGCTGCCGCCGGTGGAGGCGCTCGCGCTGGGGTGCCCGGTCGTCGTCAGCGACCTGCCGGTCTTCCGGGAGACGCTCGGTCGCCACGCCGTGCGCGTCGACCCGCGTGACGTCGACGCCGTCGCGACCGTCCTCCGGGAGTGGCAGGCACCTCCGCGGCCCGTGCGATGGGACGCCCCGGGGTGGGAGGGTCCCGCGCGCGGGCTGCGGGAGGTGGTCCGGGCGACGGTCGACGCCGCTGCCCGCGGCGCGGGTGAAAGCGGGGTCGGGCCAGGGTGAAACGCGCGTGGCGGACCTCCGGGTGGCCGGTATGCGGTGACATGCTGTGAATGTCACGGTTCGTTCCGTCGGGCCCGGCGAGGACCGGGCGCCGCGGGTGGGGGTCGAGCCACCAGGTGAGGTGCTCCATGGGTGCAACGACGTCGCAACCGGTCGCCCGCTCCGCGGGGGACGCCTACGGCACCGACGCGGGCGGCGGACGTCACGTGCACCGGGCGGCCGTCGTCGTCGCCGTGCTCGCCCTGGGGCTGCTCGCTCAGCCGGCGGTCGCCGAGGTCGCACGCGCGCAGGATGCAGCGGACGAGGGCGCGGTCGCGGCGGCGGCGCTCGCCCCCACGGTCCCGGAGGCGCTCGTCTCGGCCGACCCGCTCCCGACCGCGCAGATCGACGGCGTCGCCTGGGCGCAGGTGACGAAGGGCAGCACGGTCTACGTCGGCGGGGGGTTCGCTAACGCGAGGCCGGCCGGCGCCGCGCCGGGGACGTCACTGTCGCCGCGGGCCAACCTCATGGCCTACGACATCACGACCGGCGTGATGACCGGGTGGAACCCCGGGACGAACGGCCAGGTCCTCGCGCTCGCGCTGTCGCCCGACGGCAGCCGGCTGTACGCCGGGGGCGCGTTCACCGCGGCGGCCGGCCAGACGCGGTACCGCATTGCCGCCTTCGACACCTCGACCGGTGCCCTGGTGTCGTCCTTCCGGCCCCAGGTGAACGGCAAGGTGCTCGGCATCGCCGCGACCCGTGACACGGTGTACCTCACCGGGGAGTTCACGGGCGTGGACAACGTCGCGCGGACCCGGGTCGCCGCCGTGAGCGCGTCGACGGGACAGCTGCTGCCGTTCAACCCGGTGCTCGCCGGCGGGTGGGGCGGACGTGCCGTCGTCGTCTCGCCGGACGGCGCCCGCGTCGTCCTGGCCGGCTCGTTCGAGAGCGTCAACGGCTCGACGAACCCCGGCCGCGGGCTGGCGGCCCTCGACCCGGTGACGGGGGCCTCCCTCGCCTGGCCGGTGAATTCCCTCATCCGCAACGGGGGGCAGAACGCGGCGATCTACTCGCTCGCGGCCGACGGCGACAGCGTCTACGGCACCGGGTACGACTTCGGGGGGACGAGCCAGGACAACTTCGAGGGGGCGTTCCGCGCCTCGTGGACCGGTCAGCTGCAGTGGGTCGAGACCTGCCGGGGCGACACGTACGCCGTCGCGGCGCTCGGGGGGCACGTCTACACGGCCAGCCACTCCCACAACTGCGCGGGGATGGGAGGGTTCCCCGAGCAGAACCCGCGCATCTACCGGCACGGCCTGGTGTGGACGAAGGCGGCGTCCGGGACCGTCAGCTACAAGGGCGCGCAGCGACCCGCGACGTCGCGGGTCACGTGGTACCCGCAGTGGTGGACGGGGACGTACACCGGGATGTCGCAGGCAGGGTTCAGCATCACGGGCAACGACACCTACGTCGCGTGGGGCGGGGAGTTCGTCCGGGTCGCGGGTGTCCAGCAGCAGGGGCTCGTCCGGTTCACCGTCCGGGCACAGGCGCCCAACAAGCTCGGCCCGCAGGTGCAGGGCGGGGCGTGGGCCCTCAACGTGTCGGCGCCCACCGCGCGCTCGGTCCGGCTCGGCTGGACCGCCAACCACGACCAGGACGACGAGGTCCTGCGCTACGAGGTGCTCCGGCAGGACCTCGGCTCGCCCCCGGTGCACACGACCGAGGCGACGTCGACCTTCTGGTCGCGCCCGGCGATGACCTTCACCGACACGTCCGTGGCGCCGGGCACCACCTACCGGTACCGGGTCCGGGCCAGCGACCGGTGGGGCGCATGGACGTGGACGGACTGGACCACGGTGACCACCCCCGCTGCGGCCGCGCAGAGCAGGTCGGGGTCGGTCGTCCCGCAGGCGCCGCCGGCGCAGCCCGAGCCCCTCGTCGACGGCGGCACCGCAGGTGACGGCGCACCGGGCGGTGCCCCGACCGGGACCGACGGCACCGGGACGGACGGCGCCGGCATGAACGGGACGGGTACGAACGGGACGGGCACGAACGGGACCGGCGCCGACGGGGCAGGCACCGGGCTTCCCGAGGGCACGCCGTCGGCCGATCCGCCCTCCCCGCCCGGGGGTGACGGGTGACGAGGGTGGGCCCGTGCGGCAGGGCGCGGTCCCGCGGGAGGCGGAGGTCCGGATGACGGTGCACGAGTACGTCGCGACACTGGCGAGGCACTGGTGGGTCGTCGTGGTCGCGGCGCTCGTCGGCGCGGCTGCCGGCTACGCGTACGCGCAGACCCTGCCCACCGAGTACCGGTCGACCGCGTCCGTCATGCTCGCCGCCGAGCAGGGCGAGTCCTCGGTGGACCTCCTCCAGGGCGCGACGTACGTCCAGAACCTCGTCGCGTCGTACACCGTGCTCGCGTCCTCGCCGTACGTGCTCGACCCCGTCATCGAGGACCTCGGGCTCGCGACGACGCCGAGCGAGCTGGCGCGGCAGGTCCAGGTCGACTCCCCGCTCGACACCTCGATCATCGAGATCTCGGTCGTCCAGGACGCACCCGAGCAGGCCCGGGTGGTCGCCGACGGGGTGGCCAGGAGCCTCGCGACCGCCGTCCCCGAGATCTCGCCGCAGGGGGCGCAGGGTGCCTCGGCGGTCCGGGTGACGCTCATCGCGCCGGCGAAGACCCCGACCGCACCCGTCGGTCCCAACACGCGCTTCCTCGTGGCGACCGGGCTGCTCGTCGGGGCGCTGGTCGGCGCCGCGTACGCGGTGCTGCGCCGCGTGCTGGACACGCGGCTCGCGAGCGCGGACGACGTGACGCAGGCCGCGGACGCGCTCGTGCTCGCCGAGCTCCCCGGGGCCGCGGGCACGACGGGCACGCTGCCCGCGGTGGTCACCGATCCCGCGGGTGAGCACGCCGAGGCGTTCCGTTCGCTGGCCGCGTCCCTGCGGCTCGTGGACGTCGACCAGCGGCGGCGGGTGCTCCTCGTCGCGCCGGCCTCGTCGGGGGAGGGGGCGAGTGCCGCGGCGCTCGGACTCGCGGTCGTGCTCGCCGAGATGGGACGGCGTGTGCTGCTCGTCGACGCCGACCTGCGGCGGCCGACCCTCGCGGCGGCGACCGGCCTGGCGGACGAGCCGGGCCTGACGGACGTCGTCACGGACGGTAGGACGGTGTCGGACGTGCGTCAGGCCTGGGGGCCGGCCGGCCTCGACGTCGTGACGAGCGGTGCGCTGCCGCCCAACCCGGGAGCGTTGCTGTCCTCGGAACGGCTCGCCACGCTCCTGCAGGAGGCTCGCCTCGAGTACGACGACGTCGTGCTCGACGCGGCAGCCGTGCTGCCGGTCAGCGACGCGTTGTGGCTCGCGGCGCGTGCCGACGGCGTCGTCGTGGTCGCCCGTGCCGGCAGGACGACGTCCCGGCAGCTGCGGCAGGCGGTCACGCGGTTGCGGGCGACAGGCGGCCGCGTCCTGGGCGTCGCCCTCACCGGTGCCCGCGCCCGACCGCGTGACCAGTACGTCGACCGGGTCAGGGTCTGGTGGCAGCCGCGCGCCGAGGCCCGCCGGTCGCGCCCGGTGCCCGTCCCGTCGAC